>JBIQMF010000090.1:0-7084 GCA_044463545.1 Solirubrobacterales bacterium | reverse complement strand
ATGCTTATCGGAGCGCACGTTTCCACCTCTGGCGGCCTGTCCAAGGCCGTCGCCCGCGGCGTCGACACGCAGTCGACGGCCATCCAGATCTTTAACCAGAGCCCGCGTATGTGGCGACCGACGAAGTACACCGACGACGACTTCGCCGCCTTCCGCAGCGCCATGGACGAGTCGAGCGTCGATGCCGTCGTCATCCACGCCATCTACCTCATCAACCCGGGCACCTTCGACGACGAGCTGCACACCAAGTCGCTGACTGCGCTGACCCATGCGCTCAGCGTCGGCGACGGCATCGGCGCCAGCGGCGTCGTTCTGCACCCCGGGCCGGTGATGAAGGGTCAGGAGTATGAGCCGACGGTGGAAAACATCGTGCGTACGTGCAAGGCCGCGCTCGACGCGACCGACGAGTGCATGTTGCTGCTCGAGAACGCCGCAGGCAAGAACGCAGTCGGCAGCAGGTTTGAGCAGCTGGCCGACCTCATCGACGGCCTCGGCGGGCACGAGCGCGTCGGCGTCTGCATCGACTCCTGCCACTCCCACGCAGCCGGCTACGACGTGCGTTCGGTCGAGGCCGTGACCGAGACGTTCGACGAACTCGACCGCGTTGTCGGCCTCGACCGCGTCGGCTGCCTGCACGTCAACGACTCACGCGACGAGTTCGGCTCGCACCGCGACCGCCACGACAACCTCGGTGAGGGCTTCATCGGCGAGGACGGCATCGCGGCCTTCCTCTCTGACCCGCGACTCGAGGGCGTCCCCGCGCTGCTCGAAGTACCCGGGTCCGACAAGGACGGACCGACGTCGGTCGATGTCCAGAGAGCCTTCGAGCTGCGCGAAGCAGGCGTCAAAGCCCGCGCCTGAAACTCCGACCCGGCGTCAGGCCCGGGTCTCGACCACGCGCACGCCGTCGATCCCTTCGAGCTCGGCCACGAGGCCGCTGCTGCGCGCGACACTGCGCTTCTCGGAGCACTCGAGTGCAATCTCCTGTTCGCCCTGGCGCACGACGATCTCAAGCGGCAGCGGGCCCTGGTAGAGGTCGACCACGCCGGAGATCTCGCTGACGAGCGATGAAACGTTGGGGAACTCGGCTGTGTCGGCGTCGATCTCGATGCGCAGCGGGGTGTCGTCAAAGAGGTTGGCCGCCGCCGCCAGCTCTTCTTCGGTCGGCTCGAACGGCGTGACTTCCTGCGCGACGAGTTTGACCTCGCCGTCCTTGTGGTCGATGCGCCCGCGCACGATCACGATGGCGTCGTTGTGCAGGTGCTCCTGTGCCGCCTCGAGCGCCTTGGCGAAGACGATGATCTCGACCTGCGCAGTGAGGTCGTCGATGCGCGCGAACATCATCTGAGAGCCGTTCTTGGTGCGGATCTTCTTCGACTCGACGATCATGCCGCCGACCGAGAGCCAGTCGCCGTCGCTGCGCTTTTCGAGTTCGGCGATCTGGCAGTCGACACGGGCGCGCAGGGCGCCGGCCACAGGCTTCAGCGGATGGTTTGAGAGAAACAGTCCCAGCGTCTCCTTCTCGGCCGCCAGGAGCTCGGGCTGGTCCCATTCGGCCTCCGGGATCGGCGGGCGCACGACCTCGTGCTGGGTGGCAGCACCCGAATCTGCCATGTCGAAGATCGAACCCTGCCCCAGGCGCTCGTCGGCCTGCAGCTTCGAGCCCGCCGCCTGGGCCGCCTCGAGCACCTGCATCATGCCGCGCCTTGATGCGCCGGTCGACTCAAAGGCGCCGCACTTGATGAGCGACTCGATGGCCTTCTTGTTGACGGCGCGGTTGTCCACACGCTCGCAGAAGTCCCAGATCGAGTCGAAGGGTCCGTCCTTCTCGCGCGCTGTGACGATGGCGTCGACGGCGGCGCCGCCGACACCCTTGACGGCCTCAAGACCGAAGCGGATGTGGCCGTCGACGACGTTGAAGCGGTGCCCCGACTTGTTGACGTCGGGCGGCAGTACCTCGATGCCCATGGCCTCACACTGGGCGACAAAGAATGGAACCTTGTCCTTCGTGCTCATCACCGAGGAGATCACGGCTGCCATGTACTCGGCCGGGTAGTTGGCCTTGAGGTAGGCCGTGCGATAGGCAATGAGGCCGTAACAGGCCGCGTGCGACTTGTTGAAGGAGTAGTCGGCGGCGTCCTCGTTCATCTTCCAGAGCGCCTTGATGACGTCCTCGTTCGTGCCCGACGCCCGGCAGCCCTCGAAGAACTCGTCCTTGAGGCCCGCCATCTTCTCGCGGTCCTTCTTGCCGATCGCCTTCCTGAGGTCGTCGGCCCTGGGGCCGGAGAAGCCGGCGATGAGTTTGGCGACCTGCATGTTCTGCTCCTGATAGAGCACGACGCCGTAGCTGGTCTCGGTGATCTCGCGCAGCCGCTCGTCGAGGTACTTGACGCTTGACGGATTGCGTTTGCCGCGCGCGTAGCTTGGGATGTGGCTCATGGCGCCGGGCCGGTAGAGGGCCACGAGCGCGATGAGATCCTCGAACTCAGTCGGGCGCACCTTCTTGAGCGCCTCGCGCATGCCTTCGGACTCAAACTGGAAGACGCCGATCGAATCACCCGCGGCCAACATCTTGAAGGTCTTCTCGTCGTCGAGTGGCAGATGCGTGATGTCGGGCCGCTCGTGACCGGAGCGCTCGATGATGTCGAGCGCCTCCTCGATCACGTCGAGGTTCCTGAGGCCAAGGAAGTCCATCTTCAGCAGGCCCAGCTCTTCCACCGGGCCCATGTCGTACTGCGTGATCACGCGGTAGGACTTCTCATCTCCCGGGGCCGAGCGGTCGTCGGCCAACTGCAACGGCACGATGTCGGTCAGCGGTCGATCGGCGATCACGACGGCGGCGGCGTGGATCGAAGAGCCGCGCACGGTGTTCTCAAAGCCGCGCGCAAGCTCGACGATCTCGAGTGCCGAGTGGTCTTCTTCGACGGCCTTTGCCAACTCCTGGCCGGGTCGCAGGCACTCCTCGAAGCTCGGCGGGCGTCCCTGGTCCGGCTCGGGGATGAGCTTGCTCAGGCGGTCTCCCGTGCCGTAGTCGTGGCCCAGCACGCGGGCGGCGTCGCGGACTGCGGCGCGCGGGGCCATCCGCATGAAGGTGATGATGCGCGCGACCGATTCGCGGCCGTACTTGTCGGAGACGTAGTTGATGACCTTCTCGCGTCCGTGCACGGAGAAGTCGATGTCGATGTCCGGCATCGAGACGCGCTCGGCGTTCAAGAAGCGCTCGAACAGCAGGTCGTACTTGATCGGGTCAACGTCGGTGATGTTGAGCGTGTAGGCGATGATCGAGCCGGCGGCAGAGCCACGCCCCGGGCCGACTGCGATGCCGTGGTCTTTGGCGTATTTGACGAAGTCCCAGACGATCAGGAAGTAGCTGTTGAAGCCCATCTTGGCGATCACGGCCAGCTCCATCTCGGCGCGCTCGACGGCCTCGGCCGGGATCGGGTCGCCGTAGCGGCGGGCCAGCCCCGCGTAGACGAGCTCACGCAGGTACTCGCCGTCGCTCTGGCCGTCGGGCGTCTCGTAGCTGGGGATCAGCCTGCCGCCGAGCTCGATGTCGACGTCGACCCGCTCGGCGATCTCACGCGTTGATGCCAGGGCGCCCGGCCAGGCCTCGGCGTATTCGGCCGTCATCTCTGCGTTGTTCTTGAGGTAGAACTCGTTGGTGTCGAAGGTCATCTTCGGCTCGGCAATCGTGCTCTTGGTCTGCACGCACAGCAGGGCCTGGTGGGTGTTGTAGTCCTCGCGCCTCAGGTAGTGGACGTCGGCCGTGCCGACGAGCGGCCGGCCGAACTCCTTGGCCAGCTTTGCGATCTGCGGGTTGGCCCGGTTCTGATCGTCGATCTTGTTCTCCTGGACCTCGAAGTAGACGTCTTCGGGTCCGAACACATCGATCAACTGACTTGCGTGCTCGCGCGCGCCGGCCACGTCGTTGTCGTTGATGCGGCGCACGAAGCGCGACGCCAGACACCCCGTGAGCGCGATCACGCCCTCGTTGTAGCGGTCGAGCAGCTCCATGTCGACGTTGGCCTTGCCGCGGTGGAAGCCGTCGAGAAATCCGGCCGAGCAGAGTTTCGTGAGGTTTGAGAAGCCCTGCTGGGTCTCGGCCAGGAGGGTCAGGTGGTTGCGCTCGACACGCCCCGAGTCCTTCCTGCGATGGTCGTCCACGAAGTAGACCTCACAGCCGAAAATCGGCTTGATCTGGTGCTTCTTGCAGGCCTTGTAGAGCTCGACCGAGCCGTTCATCACGCCGTGGTCGGTGAGCCCCAGCGCAGGCTGGTCGAACTCGGCAGCGCGGCGTGCCAGGTCGTCGATGTGCGCCGCGCCGTCGAGCAGCGAGTACTCAGAGTGCACGTGCAGATGGACGGCTGTCTGGATGTCTGGTGGCATCGTCAGCCGACGGTACAGCGCGCACCGGCCACTTCGATTGCGTGGCAAACGTGACGCAGCAAAGAGCGCGCAATCTGCGCAAAAAAACAATCAGCCAAAAAAAGAAACGGCCCGCGTGTGGCGGGCCGTTCCAAGGTCGTTCGTGTGGGTTGGGCTAGAGGCCCTTGAAGTGGCGGGCGCGGAAGCCCTTGGAGGAGCGCTTGGCCTTGCGCCAGCGCGGACCGCGTTCGCCGGGACCCGATGTGTCGAGGCGCAGACCGGCGACCACGACGTATGCGTGACCGGGGTTCGTGTACACCGTGATCCAGGTGCCCTGGCCCTTCTTGCCCCAGCGCATGAACGAGCTCGAATCGAGCGGGCGCTTGAGCAGGCCGGCGTTGCCCAGCGCGTAGCTGACGGTGCCGGAGCAGTCGTAGCCGCGGGCGAGCTTCTTGAAGGTCGAGTGACCACCGCCGTAGATGTAGGGCTTGCGGATGATGCGGTTGGCGGCCCTGATGGCGTCCTTGACTTCCTGCGGGGCGCCTTCCGGTGCCAGGGCCGTGCGGCCGTCTGCGGCGATCTTGGCGCGCAGGCCCGGCGTCGTGGCCGGGGTGGCCTGGAAGGCCGCGCCGCCACTGTTGGCGGCCTGTGACTTCGACTTGCTGGCAGCGGCCGAAGAAGTTGTGTAGAGCGTGAGCGCCACGAGCGCTGCGATCGCGAGGACGACGCCGAAGGTCAGGGCGTCGAGGGCGATTCGTTTATGTCGTGGAGCGTGGGTGTGCGTGTTGAGCGGCATTCAGCCTCCTTCGTCTGCCTACCGGGTTAGCTGACGGGCTGGCGCGAAAGGAGCTTGCGCCTCCGCCCCCAGACCGCGATCGATCTGGCGGGCGGATTAGCCCCAGGAACTCAATGTGACTTCCGTTGGTTCCCCGGTCCGCGACACACATCCGAGTTGGTGGGTCGCGGTTAGGCTGCTGTTTGTCGTTTCAGACTTCGGTGATAGTACACATAACGGTCGGCGGAAAGGAAACGAGCTTTAGGAAAAGCCCGGATTTACCGCATTCTTCGCCGTAATCAGCCCTCGTTCCTGCTTCTAACTTGGTAGGCCATACGGCTTTGCAGGGTCCACAGCTCGATGAAGCCGGGGCTGGCCTGTTGGCTGAAGAGACCGCCCGACTCGGAGAATCCGGCCAGCTCCTGGTCGTAGACGGCATTCGGCGAGCTGCGGCGGACGACGGTGCACGACCCCTTGAACAGGCGCACCGTGATCTCTCCGGTCACCTGCTTGTTGACGTTCTCCATCAACGCATCGAGATCTTCGCGCAGCGGCTCCCACCAGAGCCCGGCGTAGGCCAGGTACGCCCAGTGGTTGTCGAGCTGCGGCTTGAACTGGTTCTGATGGCTGGTGCAGACGAGCTTTTCGAGCTCCCTGTGTGCCGTCAGCGTGATCGTGGCAGCCGGGACCTCGTAGATGTCACGCACCTTGAGACCGACGATGCGGTCCTCGATGTGGTCGACGATGCCGACGCCGTGCGCACAGCCGAGCTCCGTCAGCTTCTCGAGCAGCGCGACGAGGTCGAGGCGCTCGCCGTCGAGCGAGACGGGACGGCCGGCCTCAAAGCCGATCGTCACGTCGAGCGCCTCGTCGGGCGCCAGCTCCGGCCGCGTGACGAGCTGGAAGACATCGGGGTCGGGCGCGGCGCCGAGGTCCTCGATCGTGCGGCCTTCGGACGAGCGTCCCCAGAGGTTGTCATCGATCGAGTACGGCGCAGCCTCGGTGCCGCCGGCGATCTGGATGCCGTGCTTGCGGCAGTACTCGATTTCTTCTTCGCGGCCCATCTGCCAGTTGCGCACGGGTGCCAAGGTCTTGATGTCCGGCGCCAGCGTCGCCACGGTGCCCTCGATGCGCACCTGGTCGTTGCCCTTGCCGGTGCATCCGTGGGCGATCGTGTCGCAGCCGTACTTGCGCGCATACTCGACGGCCAGTTTGGCGATCAGGGGGCGGCCCAGCGCCGTGAAGAGCGGGTATCCGCCGCCGTAGAGCGCGTTGGCCTTGATCGCCGGCAGGACGTAGTCCTCGGCGAACTCTTCGCGCGCATCGACGATGTCGCACGACTTGGCGCCGAGGTCGAACGCCTTTCCGCGCACGACGTCGAAATCTTCCTTGGGCTGCCCCAGGTTCACGCACAGCGCGTGGACCTCGGCCTTGTAGCGGGCCTGAATCCAGTGCAGCATCACCGACGTGTCGAGGCCGCCCGAATAGAGCAGCAGAACGCGCTTCACGTCCTCGGGGCGCGCCTCGTATGAAGTGGTGACGATGTCACCCGGAGAAAGATCGCTCATGGGCGGCAGACTAGAAGATCAGCGCAGCATCAGCTGATCTTGCCTGCCGCCGCCTTGCGAGCCAGCTCGGGGCGGTCGATCTTGGCGTTGTGGCGCTTGTCGACTGGCAACTCTTTGATGAACACGAAGTTCTTGATCCCGCGCGTGGAGTCGTACTCGTCGGCCATCTTGAGCAGTTCTGCCTCGACCTCGCGGCGCCTGCGGCGCGCTTCGGGCCGCAGTTCTACACAGATCGTCGCCGTCGGCTCGGCGTCGCCCTTCAGCGTCGGTCCAATGAGTGCGCTGCGCACGACGTCGGGATGCGTGTTGAAGACGAACTCGCAGCAGAGCGCGAACCACGTGCCCTGGCTGTTGACGACGCGGTGCGAGCGCCGAC
>JBIQMF010000089.1:0-7088 GCA_044463545.1 Solirubrobacterales bacterium | reverse complement strand
CGACGCAGCAGAGGTCACTGCCGGCGTCGCCTTCGTGCGCGTGCTGGGGCAGCACGGCGTCCGGGTGCAGTTTGGTGAAGCGCAGTTGCAAGCTTGCCAGCCTAGCTAGGCGGCAAGGTCAACGCTGTAGCGGTCGAGCCTGGCCGCCAGCGGAGCCGGCACACGGCCCACGACGCGCACACCGTCAGCACGATCTTCACGCGTGAGGCCTGCGGCGTTCTGGTGTACGAGGTCGATCACGTCGCCCTCGTTGTAGGGCACAAGCAGGTCGATGGGGTGCAGTTGGGCCGAGAGCTTCTGCGCCACGGCCTCGAGCAGCTCGTCCACCCCCTCCCCCGTCTGCGCCGAGACAAGCGAGGCTTCGGGATGCCTGTGCCGCAGCTCCTGTCGACGCTCGGCGTCCACGAGGTCGATCTTGTTCAGGACCAGGTGCGAATCGCGTTCGACGACGCCGATCTCGGCCAGGACTTCACCGACGGCGTCGATCATGGCCAGCAGATCTTCCTCTTCCATCGAGGCATCGACGACGTGCAACACGAGCTCGGCCGAGAGTGCCTCTTCGAGCGTCGAGGCGAAGGCGTCGACGAGCTGGTGCGGCAGCTTGCGGATGAAGCCCACGGTGTCGGTCAGCAGCACCGCGCGGCCATCGATCTCGAGCGTGCGCGTCGTCGGGTCGAGCGTCTCGAAGAGGCGGTTGCGCACGGTCACTTCGGCGCCTGTGAGGTGGTTGAGCAGGCTCGACTTTCCGGCGTTGGTGTAGCCGGCCAGGGCAACGCGTCCGATGCTCTTGCGCTCGCGCTCCTTGCGCTGGGTCTCGCGCGATGAACGCACCTGCTGCAGCCTGCGACGCAGAGCCGTGATGCGGTCGCGCGCCAGGCGCCGGTCGGTCTCGATCTGCGACTCACCGGGACCGCGTGTTCCGATGCCGGCGCCGAGACGCTCGAGGTGGGTCCAGAGGCCACGCATGCGCGAAAGGTTGTACTCGAGCTGCGCAAGCTCGACCTGAAGCTTGCCCTCGGCGCTACGCGCGTGACCGGCAAAGATGTCGAGGATGATCTCGGTGCGATCAACGACCGAGACGCCGAGGATCTGTTCGAGGTTGCGCGCCTGGCGCGGCAGCAACTCGTCGTCACAGGCGACGACGTTGGCGTTGCTACGTGCGAGCTCGGCCTTCAGGCTCTCGAGTTTGCCGCGGCCGAAGTAGGTGTTGGGGTCGGCTTCGGGTCGGATCTGCACCATCTCTCCGGCCACGGCCACGCCAGCCGTGCGCAGCAGTTCGCGCAGCTCTGCAAGGTCAGGCTCCTGCTCGGCGACGGCTATGCAGTACGCGCGCTGCTTGGCGCGCGGGTTGACGATGCCCTCGCCGTACTTCGATTCACGGCTGCGATCCACTCTCGGCAGCTTAACGATGCCAGCTGCGGACGCTTCCAGTCGGCCGCGCGACCGCCGGGCCGCGAGCAGTCGGCGCAGTTCAGCGTGCCAGCGTCGTACGCAGGCGCTCGACGGCTTCGGTCAGGCGCTCGTCGGGCGTCGTCAGCGAGATGCGGAAGAAGCCCTCGCCCGACGCTCCATAGGCACCGCCGGGCGAGATCACCACGGCCGACTCTTCGAGCACGTGCTCGCAGTACTCGGCTGCGGTGGTAAAGCCGTCCGGGACGGGCGCCCACACGTAGATCGTCGCCTTCGGCCGGGTCACGTCCACTCCGATGTCCTCCAGTGCGTCGCAGACGAGGTCACGCCGGCGCTGGTAGACAGCATTCATCTCGCTGACGGCGGCGTCGGTGCGCTGGCTGAGGGCCTCGACGGCTGCGAGCTGCACAGCCTCGAAGTTGCCCGAGTCGATGTTTGTCTTGAGGCGCCAGTAATGACTGATGGCTTCGGCATTGCCGACGATGACCGCGGCGCGCCAACCCGTCATGTTGTAGCCCTTCGAGAGCGAGAAGACCTCGACGCCGACTTCCTTGGCGCCCGGGGTCTCGAGGAAGCTGGGCGGGCGGTAGCCGTCGTATGCCGTCTCGGTGTAGGAGGCGTCGCTGACGACGAGGATGTCGTTGGCGCGGGCGAACTCGACAACCTCCGCGTAGAACCCGTCGGGCACGACCGCGCCCGTCGGGTTGTTGGGGTAATTGATGAACATCAACTTGGCCTTCGCCAGCTTGTCCGCGGGGATCGCCGCGAGGTCAGGCGCAAAGTCGCGCTCGGGCAGCAGCGGCATCAGCACCGCCTCGCCCCCCACCAGCAGTGGCCCGCCGGTGTAGACGGGGTAGCCGGGATCGGAGGCCAACGCCACGTCACCGGGGTTCAGGAAGGCAAGGTTGAGGTTGAAGATTGTCTCCTTGGCGCCGATCCCGGGCATGACCTCGCTCTCGGGATCAAGCGTCACGCCGAAGCGGCGCTGGTAGAAGTCGGCCACGGCCTTGCGGAACTCGGCACGTCCGCGGTTTGAGGGGTACTGGTGCGTGCCGGGGTCGGCCACGGCGTCCTGCATTGCGGCGACGACATTGCCCGGTGTCGGGGTGTCAGGGTCGCCGATCCCCAGCGATATGACGTCGATACCCGCGGCCTTCTTGTCGGCGATCTTCTTCTCGAGTTCAGCGAAGAGATACGGCGGGATCTGCTGCAGGCGCTTGCTCGGTTCCATGGTCTAAAGCTGCTCCAGTTCGTGGATGAATTCGTCGGTGAGGACCCCGTCAAAGACGGGCTTGGCCCACCCGGTCAAGGTGATCGCGAGGTTTTCGTCGATGCCGACGACGAGCTCGCCGCCGTCGAGCTCGACGGTGATCGGCGACGGCATCCCGCGCAGGTGCGCAGCGACGGCCGCCCCCGTCGCGCCGGTGCCCGACGAGAGCGTCTCGCCGACGCCGCGTTCGAAGATGCGGGCGACGATCGATTGTGGGCCCGTCTTCTGCCAGAAGGAGACGTTGCTGCGGTTGGGGAAGCGCGGGTCATGCTCGAGCGCCGGCCCGACTGCCGGAAGATCAAGCTCGAGCAGCGCCCGGCGTTCGCCGACGATCTCGATCGCGCACTGCGGGTTGCCGATCGACACGTGCTGGAACTCGACCTCGGCCCCGTTCAGGCTGATCTGGTCGCGGCCGTCGTCGGGGCCGCCCGGGAAGTCCTTGGAGGTGGTCGACGCGTGGCCCATGTCGACTTCGCACTCGGTCTCGGAGACGATCTTGGGGCGGATCACCCCGGCTGCCGTGCTGACGGCAAACTCGTCGCGTTCGGTGGCACCGCTGCGGCGCAGGTACATCACCGCCTCGCGCACCCCGTTGCCCGAGAGCTCGGCCTCTGAACCGTCGGGGTTGAAGATGCGCACGTCGGCGACGATCTCGGGGTCATCAGACGGGGAGATGAGCAGAATGCCGTCTGCGCCGGCGCCGAAGTGGTAGCGACAGATGTGCTCGATGCGCGCAGGCGTCAGCTCCAGCGACGTCGCGTCGTGCTCGACCACCATGTAGTCATTGCCAAGTGCCTGCCACTTCTGAAACTTCATCAAAGCCCTCGCATTCGGCGCGCCAGTCTACCCGGTGGCGTCACGCGCGATCAGCTCGGCGACGCGCCAGGGCGACTGGCCAGTCGTGTCTATCCGCTCTGCGCCGGCGAGCTTGTTGAGCCAGGTCAGCTGCCGCTTGGCGAAGCGCCGGGTCGCTGCCTTCATCGCTTCGACATCGCCGGCCAGCAGGGCCCCAAATCCCAGCGCCTGGCGCGCCGTGCGCCCGGCCAGCGGCTCGGCGCCGCGCACCTCTGCCTCCACCCCCTGCTCGACCATCGAATCCACGCGGCGATCGATGCGTCCGTAGAGCTCGGTGCGATCCATCACGAGCGCGTAGAGTCGCGTCGGTACGCGCGTCTCCGACGTCCAGAGACGGTTCTCGAGGCGATCTGCGGGGTTCTGCCCCTGCTCGAGCGTCTCGAGCGCCCGGATCACGCGCCTGGCATTGGCAGGATCGATCTCGGCGGCCAGGTCCGGTGCCTCATTCACGAGCCGCGCGTAGAGCGCTTCAAGGCCGTCCTGCTGAAGCTCGACCGAGAGCCGCTCGCGTACCCCGGCGCGCGGCTTCGGCATGAGGTCAAGCTCGCTCAGCGCGGCGCGCAGATAGAGACCGGTGCCACCGACAACTATCGGCCGGCGCCCGTCTGCCCGCAATTGGTCGATCTCTGCGTGGGCCAGGCGCGCGTGCGTTGCTACGTCGTAATTGTCGGCGACGGAGACGTGCCCGACGAGGCGGTGCTCGAGCTCAGAGCTCTGTGCGTGGTCGGGGGCTCCGGTCAGGATCGGCAGCTCGCGATACACCTGCATCGAGTCGACCGAGACTGCGACCGGGTCTTCACCGTGCTGGCGCAACTGCGCAGCCAGCGCCACGGCCACGGCGGTCTTCCCGATCCCGGTCGGGCCGAAGATCGCGATGACGTCAGGGCCAGCAGCGGAGGGCAATGCGTACCTTCAGGCGGCGGTGCGGGCCAGCAGTCTCTCTTCGCCCAGCAGCGTCTGCGAAGTGGCCGAGCTGATCGTCACGGTCGCCAGCTCCCCGGGCTCGGCGAGGCCGCTGAAGTTGACGACCTTGTTGTGCCGTGTCCGGCCCCGTACCTGGTCGGGGTTCTTGCGTGAGCGCCCCTCGACCAGGACCTCCATGTCGCGCCCGACGAAGCGCTGGGCGCGCTTGTGCGCCTTCTCCTGTACGAGCTCGACGAGGCGCTGCATGCGCTCCTGCTTGACCTCGTGGGGCACCTGGTCGTCGAAGGTCGCCGCCTCCGTGCCACGCCGTGGTGAGTAGATGAAGGTGAAGGCCGAATCGAACTCGACCGCCTCGACGACTTCGAGCGTCTCTTCAAACTCGGCATCGGTCTCGCCGGGAAAGCCGACGATGATGTCGGTCGAGAGCGAGATGTCGGGCACATGCTGGCGAATCATCTCGACACGGTCGAGAAAGCGTTCGCGGTTGTAGGTGCGGCGCATGCGCTTGAGGATGCGCGACGAGCCGGCCTGCAGCGGCAGGTGGATGTGTTCGCAGAGCGTGGGAAGCGTGGCGTGCGCCTCCATCACATCGACCTTGATGTCCTTGGGGTGCGGCGACGTGTAGCGGACGCGCTCGATGCCGTCCACGGCGTCGACGCGGTGCAGCAGCTGGGCGAACGTGGTGCGCGTCTCAAGCGGCAGCGAGCGACCGTAGGAGTTGACGTTCTGACCAAGCAGCGTGACCTCGCGGACGCCGTCTGCGGCCATGCGCTCGACGTCGGCGACCACTTCGTCGGGGTCGCGACTGACCTCGCGGCCGCGCGTCGAGGGGACGATGCAGTACGAGCAGACCTCACGGCAGCCGATCGAGATCTGCGTCCAGCCGAAGTATTCGCGCTCGCGCCGCGCCGGGAGGTCACCGGTGAAGCCCTCAAACTCGAAGTAGCCCTGCGCCGTCAGCGAATCGGAGTTGAGGAACTCGGCCAGCTTGTGCACCTGGCCGGGCCCGAAGGCCACGTCGACGAAGGGAAACTGCTCGAAGACCTCATCCTTGACCGACTGGGCCCAACAGCCGCCCACGCCGACCAGCGTCCCCGGCTTCTCACACTTGAGTCGCTTGGCGTTGCCGAGGTGGGCCACCAGCTTCGTGTCGGCGGCCTCACGGATCGAGCACGTGTTGAAGAGGATGAGGTCGGCCGTCTCCTGTGATGGCGCCTCGTCGTAGCCCAGCGAGTCGAGCATTCCCTTCATGCGCTCGCTGTCGTGCTCGTTCATCTGACAGCCAAATGTTGTGACGTGGTACTTCGGCATCAAGGCCAAGGGTACTTCTGAATCAAGCAGCCGCTTCAGCAGGCTCGGCTGCCGAGACCTCCGGCTCGACGTCGGCCTCGCTGGCCGCTGCGACGACGGAACCGTCGCGCGAGATGCCGAGGGCCGCATAGACCTTGTCCTCAATCTCGGTGCAGAGCTCTGGGTTGTCGCGCAGGAACTGCTTGACGTTGTTGCGCCCCTGCCCCAGCTTGACCTCGCCGTAGGAGAAGAAGGAGCCCGACTTCTTGAGCACGTCGTGCTCGATGCCGAGGTCGATGAGGCAACCTTCGCTCGAGATGCCCTGGCCGAACTCGATGTCGAACTCGGCCTGACGGAAGGGCGGCGCGACCTTGTTCTTGACGACCTTCACGCGCACGCGGTTACCGACGACCTCGGTGCCCTCCTTGAGCGACTCGATGCGGCGGATGTCGAGGCGCTGCGACGAGAAGAACTTCAGCGCGCGACCGCCGGGCTGGGTCTCCGGGGAGCCGAACATCACGCCGATCTTCTCGCGGATCTGGTTGATGAAGATGCACGTCGTGTCGGTGCGGTTGAGGTTTCCGGCGATCTTGCGCATGGCCTGGCTCATCATGCGCGCCTGCAGACCGACGGTCGTGTCGCCCATTGCGCCCTCGAGCTCAGACTTCGGTGTCAATGCCGCGACGGAGTCGACGGCGACCACCGACATGGCGCCGGAACGCACCAGCATGTCCGCGATCTCGAGTGCCTGCTCTCCGTGGTCGGGCTGCGAGACGAGCAGCGAGTCGATGTCGACGCCGATGCGGGCAGCGTACTCGGGGTCCATGGCGTGCTCGGCGTCGATGAAGGCGCAGGTGCCGCCGGCCTTCTGGGCCTGGGCGATGATCTCGTAGACGAGCGTCGTCTTGCCCGAGGACTCGGGGCCGTAGATCTCGACGATGCGGCCCTTCGGCACACCGCCGATACCCAGTGCGAGGTCGAGCGAAAGCACGCCCGTGGGAACAGCGCCGATCTTCTGACGGGCGCCGTCGTCGCCCATGCGCATGACTGTGCCCTTGCCGAACTGGCGCTCGATCTGGGTCAGCGCGCCATCGAGTGCGGCGGCCTTCTGCTTGTCGTTCATCTCGACTCGTTCCACGGTGTACTCCTGGCTGTGATGTGTTGAGTGGTCAGCTTTTTCGGCATGCCCCGAATTCAACGGAACATCGCGTTACAGATCAAGACCGGATTGCAAAAACTCTGAAGAGCTTCAGTAGAGAGACTGTGACGCACGCCCCGGATGGAAAAAATACGAACAGGCGTTCGTGCAAGGATCCGTGCAGCCCCCGTCTTCAGGACG
>JBIQMF010000088.1:0-7140 GCA_044463545.1 Solirubrobacterales bacterium | reverse complement strand
GGCAAGCGCGTCAACGGCTCGGTCGGGAAGTCGTTTGCATACGGCGCCCAGCGCGGACGCCTCTTCGTCCAGGGCGACGCCGACTCGCGCTGCGGCATCCGGCTCTCGGGCGCCGACGTCGTGATCGGTGGCGAGCCGACGGAGCCGATCGACGACTCCAAGGGTTGCCTGGCCGACCGCGCCAACATCAAGGGCTTCGCCTTCGAGTACATGACCGACGGGCGCGCCGTCGTGCTCGGCGACCCGGGGCCGTGGGCGTGCGCAGGCATGACCGGTGGCCGCATCTACATGCGGCGTTGGGGCAAGATGGGCCTGACCAAGCCGGCGCTCGAGCGCAGGCTGGGGAAGGGCGCCAAGGCGACGATCCAGGAGATCGACGCCCAGGGCATGCTCGACATTCAGGAGATCATGGACGCCTACGCGCAGGAGCTGCGCGACAGCGGCCAGCCGGAGGAGGCCGACCGCATGCGTGCGCTGGCGGCCGACGCCTTCGACAACTTCTACATGTGCGTGCCCGAGAGCGAGCAGGCAGACCCGTCGATCTCGACCGAGTAGGCGGGCGGTAGGCTCACCCCTGATGCGTTTCGCAAGAGCACAGCTGACGATCGACCGGACTCCTGCAGAGGTCTTCGAGTACCTGCTCGACTATTCCTCGCGCGGGGAGTTCGCCCCCGGCGTCTACCGCGACCTGCGTCTGGCGCGCGTCGAGAGCTACGGCGTCGGTGCCGGCGGTCGTTTCCGCCTGCACCGCAAGCTGCGGGACCGCTACGCCGGCAGCACGATCACCGAGGCGGCGCCCGGCCGTCGCATCCTCGAACAGGGCTCGACCGGGCGTGGCGGCCGCATCGAACTCGCTGCCGAGTTCCTGCTCGAGGACGTCGGCGGCGGCACGCGCGTGCAGTGGACGCTCGAGACCTTCACCACCAATCCGGCAGACCGCCTGCGTGAGTTCGGTATGCGCGGCCAGGTGCAGCGCCAGATGCGGCGTTCGCTGCGCAACCTGCGCGAGATCCTTGAGGCCACCCCGGGTGCTGCCCCGTCCGTGCGGCCGACGGTCGGCGGGCTCGATCCGATCCACTTTCCGAACCCCTAAGCGACGATCGTCACTTGGACGCCCGAATCACTTACTAGACTTGGCCGCCGCATGGAGCATTCCCCGTCAAGCTCGCGCCTCATGAAGGCGACCACACGTTTCGCAGGACTCATCGCGATCCTCGCCCTGGCCGTCTCGGTCAGCGGCTGTGACCGCGAGGTCCACTCGCTCGAGGCCCGCGAAGGCACGCGCATCTCGCTCGACAATGCCTTCTACCAGGTGCAGCTCTCGCGTCAGCTGAACCCCAAGGACGTCGGCGACAGCTTCTACCTCGAGGGTCAGCCGGCCCCGTCGCCCGGCGACTCCTACTTCGGCGTCTTCATCCGCGTCGACAACGAGGAGCACGACCAGCGCGTCCTCCCCGTCGGAATCGACAAGATGAAGCTCACGACTTCGTCAGGCAAGGAGTTCACGCCGCTCGAGGTCAAGGCTCCGGGCTGGGGCTACGCGCCGGCACCGATCGGCAAGGGTGGCATGTTGCCGATCCCGAACACGCCCGCTCACATCGGTCCGATCCGCGGTGGCCTGATCCTCTTCCGGATGCCGCTGAGCGCGCTCGATGACCGTCCGTTGCGCCTCTCAATCGAGGGCAAGGACCAGGTCACCGGGCACATCGTGATCGACGTCTGAGCCCACCCGCGGGCTCTCCGCGCAGCGCCAGCACGTCTGCAGCAACCGGCAACTGACGGGCACGTCGGCCGCGACGCGCGCCATCATCTGACCTGATGAGCCTGCTCGACTGGTCGATCATCTTTGCCATCGTCGCGTTCGCCTTCTGGGGATTCCGCCAGGGCGCGGTGCTGGGTGTCTCGTCGCTGGTCGGCTTCGTCGGCGGCACGCTCGTCGGCGTCAACGTCGCCGGCAAGCTGCTCGAGAACGGCAACGACTCGCCCTACACACCACTGCTGGCACTTGTCGCAGCGCTGGTCTCGGGTGGCCTCTTGGCCGAGTTCGTGTTGATGCTGGGCTACCGGCTGCGCGTGCGCTTCACCAGCCGCAGCGCCAACCGCGTGGACGGCACGATCGGCGCATTGCTGCTGGCGGCCTTCGCCATCGGTGTCGTCTGGGTCGGGGCCGCGGCGATCACGCAGACGCGCGCCAACAAACAGCTGCGCCACGAGATCCGCACTTCGCAGGTGATCAAGCAGATCAACGCCGTACTGCCGCCCAGCAAGGGCATCCTCGAGGCGATTGCGCGGATCGATCCCGTCCCGCAGATCAACGGCCCCTCGGCCAACGTCGAAGCGCCGGCCGGCGAGATCGCGGCCGACCCCGATGTCTTGCGCGCGGCGCGCTCGACGGTGCGTGTGTTGGGGACAGCCTGTGGTTACGGCATCGAGGGTTCGGGCTGGGTTGCCGGCAGCGGTGTTGTCGTGACGAACGCCCACGTCGTCGCCGGAGAGCTCGACACGACGGTCCAGCTGGGCGGTGCAGGACCGCAGTATGCCGCGCGAGCCGTGTGGTTCGACGCCAAGAACGACCTCGCCATCCTTTACGCACCGGGCTTGATCGCGCAGCCGCTGCGGCTGATCGAGAAGACCGAGAAGGGGACCAGTGGAGCCATCATCGGCTACCCGCTGAACGGACCGCTGAAGATCTCTGCGGCCCGCTTCGGCGCGACCTCGACGGTGATCTCCGATGACATATACGGAGCCGGGCCGGTGACACGCCGCATGACCACCTTCCGCGGCGAGGTTCGCCACGGCAATTCCGGGGGCCCGGTGGTCGATGCCGACGGCAACGTCCGCAGCACGGTGTTCGCCGCACGCAGCAACAGTGACAACACGAGCGGCTTCGGCGTCCCGGGCGAGCAGATCGCAGAAGCGCTGCAGCGGCTCGACGTCAACGCAACGGTCTCGACCGGAAACTGCACCTGAGCAGGAAGTTTCTCGTCGGCATCGGCAGCAGGTCGAAAGCCGGCCCAGAGCAAGCTCTTTCCGTCACGCGTGGCCCTTAGATTGGCAGCAATGTCTCTTTGTTTCATCGAGCCCCAGGACGCCGTACGCGTGGTCGCCGGGTCGATCGGGCGCGAAGCGCGCCGCCAGCTCGTGACCGAGGTCGTCCACGCCTGGGTCAACTCACTGCCCGACTCAGAGCTGCCGATCCACTACGCCGAGGCCATCCGCGAGCTCGATGGCGACGATCTCACGGTGCTGGCCGCCTGGCACGCCTCGCTCGAGGTCGGCCAGCCGGTCGCCAACCGCGACTTCCTGATCGGTGCCTACAGCTCTCTGGGCCACGACGACCGCCGCGAGGCCCTGCGCATCGCGGCATCCTTCCGCTCAGACGAGGCCTTCGAGAACGGCGCCTCCGACGAAGAGATGCTCGAAACCGTGCTGCCGTGGCTGCCGCCGCAGCAGACGCTGGAGCTGGCCTCCGAGGCCATGCGCATCTACGTCTGGGACCGCATCGGCAGCGACAACTAGTCCGCCGCCAGAGCGGAGCCGGTCCGCTTCGGTCAGCGCAGGGCTGCCAGCTGTCCGGTGACGGACTCGAAGCTGCCGTGATAGCGCACGGCTTTGAATCCGAAGTCGACGGCGCCGCTGCAGTTGATCTCGATGTCGTCGACCAGCACGCACTCGCCCGGCTCGACGTCGGCCAGTCCCTCGAGCGCGCGGATGCGCTCGAAGGTCAACTCGTAGATCTCCGGGTCGGGCTTGCGCATGCCGACGAAACCGCTGTCGACGACCGTCTCAAAGAGCTCCTCGATCGGCAGCATCGCGCGCCAGCGCGGCTCCCACTCGCGGATGTTGTTGGTCAGCAGCGCCAGGCGGCCGCCGTCCGACTTGTATTCGAAGAGGTAGTCGAGAAACGCGGTGTTGGGCGAGAGCGCGTTGAAGTAGCTCTCGGCGAACTGGGCGAAGTCGGGCCTGCTGCCGAGCTGTAGCTCAAGCTGCGTCTCGAGCTGGTGCTCGAAGTCGGCGTAGGCCAGCTGGCCCTTTTCGAGCCTGTAGAGCGGGTTCTCGCCGTCGCGCTCGCCGATCTCGAACATCGCCTTGCCGAGCTCCTCGAGCGGCACGCCGCTGTCGCTCTGGAAGCGCAGGAATGCTTCTTCGAGCGGATTCGTCAACACCCCGCCGAAGTCCGAGATGATCACGCGTGGTCCCATGGCGGGAATCCTAGGCCGCGCGCCGCGCTGGCGCGGTCAGTGCGATCTCATAGAACCCGACGCCCGTGACGCCGCCCATCGTCCACTCGAAGAATGCTAGTGCCACGTCACGATCGGTCAGCTCGATGTGTGTCCCCGGGACGGCCTCGCCGCTGATGCGGCGCGGCAGCTCGTCGTCGTGCAGCCAGAGCTCGAGCGACGCCTGGGTGTGCAGGTCGTCTTTGCTGAAAACCGTCGACAGCCGCGCATCCGCCACCGGGAGCGGCCCGCTCTTGTCGATCAGCACGCCGTCGTTGCGCTCGTCGCCGTGACCGTGATAGACGGCAGGCCGATAGGCGTTCATGAAGAAGCACTCGCCGTTCTCGAAGACGGCCGCGATCGAGCGCAGCACGGGCGGACCGGGGCGGCGCGAGGGGAGGGTGGCGACGCCTACGCACTTGCTGCGGCGCTCGCGCTTCTCGTGCTCGGTGACGCGCCCGCTGACATCGCAGGCGACGAGCTCGCTGGAGTCGAGGTGCGCGACGTTGCCGCGGCTCTTCCAGCTGAGGTCGTATGCACCGTCGGCCGACTGCATTTCGGCCTTCCAGTGGCTGGCGTCGACGGTCTCGAGCTGCGGCGCTTCGCTGACGGCATAGGCCAACTTGCGCGCTTCGCCCTTGCCCGAGAACATCACCGAAACCTGCGGGCCGGCGATTCCGTAGACGTGCTTGTCCGGCTCAAAGAAGGCCAAACTCTCAGCCTCAAGTAGAGGTACAGATTGGATCGATGTCATTCGTGCAGTTGGTGGGTCTCGAAGTCGAAATCCGGTTGGCGCTCGCCCTGCGTCGTCGAAGTCGTTCGACGCGGCTGGTCGGAGTGGGCGAAGTCTCGCACATCGCTGCCGTCGGCCCGCGTCGCGCCCATGAAGCCGACCCGTGCGCGCCGGCCGACACCGCGGATCAGGCGGCCGCGCAGCAGTGTGCGCGTGGGCGGAAGCAAGAGGCAGAGCCCGACTACGTCTGACACGAAACCCGGAACGAGCAGCAGGGTGCCGCCGAGCACGACGAGGAAGCCGTCGACGGCGGGTTCGGTCGGAACCTGACCGGCCGCGGCCGACTCGCGAAAGCGCCGCCAGGCAGCGGCGCCCTGGTTGCGCATGAGCCATGCACCGAGCAGCGCGCTAGCCAGCAGCAGCAGGATCGTCGGACCTGCGCCGATCGCCTCGCCGACCGTGAGGATGAGCCAGAGCTCGCCCACCGGGACGGCGATCACAAGGACGACAAAGAGCAGCGCAAGCATCGGCGCCAACACTAATCGCATGCTCCTACACTCCCTGTTATGGCTACGTTGACTGCAGAAGACGTCTACGACGCGCTCGAGCAGGTGATCGACCCGGAGCTGGGGCTCGACTTCGTCGAGCTCGGCCTGATCTACGACGTCGAGGTGCAGAATCCCGAAGAGAGCGACGGTCTCGAGGTCTACGTGACCTACTCGTTGACCTCGCCGGGGTGCCCGATCGGCCCGCAGATCGCCGACCAGATCAAGGAGTTCACGATCGAGCTCGACGGCGTCCAGAAAGTCTTCCCCAAGCTCGTCTTCAGTCCCCCTTGGACACCGGAGATGATGAGCGAAGACGCCAAGTTCGCGCTGGGTTACTGATCGCGCGTCGCAGCGACCGGACGGCGCTGGTCGCCGGCGGCACAGAGCGTTGCGCCGGCGAGTGCGACTTTCGGCCGCTTGCCGGTTTCTGTTTGTGCAGTTACTATTGAGTCTTCGACGCCTCAACCAGTCCTTGGCGTCGGAATTGAAAGCGTAAGTTCGGCGCACATGCGCCAGGGGGTAATCGGGGAATGAAGTCGCACCGCATGCGCACGATCGGCGTACTCGCCGTCGGCCTGCTCACACTGCTCGTCGCAACGGGGGTGACCGGGGCATCCGGCACATTTGCCCCGACGATCACGCTGGAGACGAGCACAACCCGCGCGACCGCGCACCCCGACGCCCGTATCACGATCGACAACTCGGCCAGCAGCGAGAACATCAAGGACCTGTCGATCGACATGCCCGACGGTTTCTGGGGTTCGCTGGCCGCTGTCGACGACAAATGCTCCCAGGTCGATGCAGAGGCCGGTCAGTGCGGCGAGGACACACGCATCGGCACCGTCACCGCGAGCGCGCGGATCGAAGACGGCGACACCACCGCCGACGGCGTCCTTTCCGGCGGCATCTACATGACCGAAGCCTTTGCCGGCAACAACGACCCGGCTGGAATCTCGATCGCCGTCGAGGCCAAGGTCGGCGGCGTCGACCTCGGTCAGGTCATCGTCAATGCTCGTGTGATGGCCAAGCACGGGCCGCAACCGGCGGATTCGGCAGAGGGCACGCCCGGCCCCCTGACGGGAATCCGCACCCTGGCCACCGACATCCCGCAGTCCGTCACTGACACGGTCAACTCCCGCACGGTCACCTACAAGCTCAACACCATGCGAATCGACCTCGTCAGCCAGCTCATGGACTCCGCCGACGCCGGCTACCGACCGCCACTGCTGACCAACCCGTCGAAGTGTGGAACGACGCAGATCGTTGCCACTGCCACCCCCTACGGAGGCGACGCCGCGGTGGAGGTCTCTGACGACTACACCGTCGACCAGTGCGAGACCGCGCACTTTGCACCGCAGGTCACCAACACCTTCTCAACCTCTCCATTGGAGGTTGAGACAACCCAGGGCATCCAGTCGGAGATCACCCAGGAGGCAGTTGCGGGCCAGCCGTTTGCGGCGAGCTCATTCTCGAAGATCTCGATGAAGCTGCCCAGGAACTTCGGCGCAAACTATCCGGCCTTCGGCAGTGCGGCCGATCGTTGCAACGGCGCGTCGGCTGGGATTACAGAGGATGAATATGAAAACAAGATCCCTTGGTTCTCGCCGGCCCTGTGCAACCCGGCAGCTCGCCCCCACGT
>JBIQMF010000087.1:0-7170 GCA_044463545.1 Solirubrobacterales bacterium | reverse complement strand
GCACGCAAGATGGACATCGAGGGTCGATCCACGATGAACAAGGCCGAGCTCAAGCGTGCCGTCGACAACAGGAAGTGAGCAGATCTGATGAAGGTTCTTGTGATTGCAGTCGAGACCATCGGGCAGGACGATGTCGACGCGCTGGTCGATGAGGCCGATGAGGTGCGCGTGATGTCGCCGGCGCTCAGCGGCTCCGCGCTGCGCTTCTGGCTCAACGACACCGACGACGCCATCGAACACGCCCAGGAGGCCGTCGAGGCCAGCGCCGAGAAGCTCGACGTCGCAGGCGTTGACGTAAGTACAGACGCCGTCACCGACGACGAGCCGACGGTTGCCATCGATGACGCGCTGCGCGCGCTCGACCCCGACCGCGTGATCGTCGTCAAGCACTCGCCGGATGATGAGCACTACCTCGAAGGTTCACTGCTTGAGACGCTGGCCGAGCACACCACGGCACCGATTGACGTGCGTGAGGTTTCGCCGCGGTGACGCTGTGCCGCACGCACCGCAGTTGAGGCCGATGCTCAGCACGCGCGCAGAACTGCCCTGGGGCGACGACTGGCTGACTTCGCGCGGAGTCGGGCGTGGGCGCACGAGTTGGCCGAGCCGCTGACGGCTGAACGCGACTATGCGGTCACGACGATGCGCAAGAAGCTGGGCGATGCCCCGTCGAGCGCGACGGAGACGTCAAGCGCGACGGAGACATCTTTGCACCGCTACTGACAACACGGCAGGCGCTGCCCTGACGCCAGGGCCGGCCGCGTACGGCCTTTCAGGCCGCTTCGCGGATCACGAAGAAGAAGACCAGCAGCGCCAGCACGAGTCCGACGACGCCACCGACTGCGCCATTGACGAACTGCGCCAGCAGTACGGCGATTATCACGACAAGGATCAGCCACAGCAGATTCAACATCGATCCATTCCTTCGCGCTTCCATAGTTTTGCTCCTCAGGGTTGCTCGCGCGGATCACCTTTCCGCGCTTCACAGCTGTGCCTACCCGCCAGGGCAGGGCGCCAAACTCGGGCCCGCGCCGCCGCCGAGCCCCCACGCCTTTATCCTCTGCGCCGTGAGCGCACCGGTCTTCTTCGAACGCTTCGTGGCTCTCGGTGACTCCACGACCGAGGGGCTCGACGACGCCCGGCCCGAACCCGGGCCGCACGGCGAAGTCGTCTATCGCGGCTGGGCCGACCGCCTCGCCGAGCGACTGGCGCTGGACAATCCCGCGCTGCTGTACGCAAACCTGGCCGTGCGCGGCCGGCTGATCGCGCCGATCCGCGAGACGCAGCTCGCGCCGGCGCTGGCCATGCGGCCTGACCTCGTGAGCGTGGTCGGCGGCGTCAACGACGTTCTGCGGCCGGGCTTCGAGCTGACCGAGGTGGCCGGCCACCTGCGGGCGATGGTCGATGCATTCCGCGCGCAGGAAGCGACGGTCCTGGTGATGACGCTGCCCGACCTCGGCAGCTCGATGCGTATCGCACGTATCGTCAGCCAACGGCTGATGGCATACAACGACGCCGTCCGCACGATCGCCGCCGAGACGGGTGCGACGCTCGTCGACCTGGCCCAGGAGTTGTCCGTCTACGACCCGCGCGGCTGGAGCCCTGACCGGCTGCACGCCAACGACATCGGTCACCAGTACCTGATGTGGGGTGCCGCCAAGGCGTTGGGTGTTGAAGAAGCCGCAACGCGTCTGCAGGAGCTCAAAGACGACGCCGCGCCGGTCCAGGAGCTCCCCCCGCTGCGCGAGCTGATGCAGGAGGTCGCCTGGGCGTGGGAGCACCTGCGCCCGTGGATCATGCGCCGGTTGCGCGGTCGCTCAAGCGGCGACGGAGTCTCGCCCAAGCGTCCAGAGCTCGCACCCGTAGAGGTCTGAGCGCGCACGCGCGCAAGCTCCAGCCTGCAGGATCCGAATCAAAGTGGCACGGCGGCGGGTTGAACCCTGTAGACACTTATGCCTGTGCAGACTCCCCGAAGAACAGCCAGTTCGCTGGGCCTCATCCTGCTGGCGCTGCTCGTCGCCTCGGCGTCGGTCGGCTTCAAGGGCAAGGACCGCTATTGCGATGCCTGGAACGTCAAGCTCGACCGTGACTGCCGCCCTGCGCTGAAAGAGCGCGAGCGGTTCGAACGCGCGCTGGCCCAGAATCCGCCGCCCGTGACCGATGCTACGGGCCAGTACCTGCCGCCCCCCGAGCCGCCGCCGGTCGGCGACGCGGTCTGGCCGGCACCGCCCGGGGGCAAGTACGCCAAGCTGCGCGCCAACGGTCGCACGGCCGTCGCGCCGAAGCGCGCGCCCAAGGCAGTCAAACGCATGATCCGGGCCGCCAACTCGCTGACGAAGAAGCCCTACGTCTGGGGCGGCGGCCACCGCCGCTGGCGCGACCGCGGTTACGACTGCTCGGGCGCCACGAGTTTTGTCCTGCGCGCCGGCGGCCACGCCTTCTGGCCGATGGTTTCGGGCACGCTTGCGCGCTGGGGCGTCAACGGACCCGGCCGCTGGGTGCAGGTCTATGCGCACCGCACGCACGTCTTCATGGTGATCGCCGGGCTGCGCTTTGACACGTCGGCCTGGGGCAGCGGCGAGCGCGGCCCGCGCTGGCGCCAGACCGTGCGCCCGACCTGGGGCTTCAAGCTGCGCCATCCGCGCAAGCTCTGAGCCCTGCCGCTCGGGCCGCACGCTGTTGCCCGGGCCGGATGCAGCAGCGCCCGGTCAGCCGCCGAGGCCCGACGGCAGTTCGATCTCGCGCTTGAGGATCTTCCCCGTCGCCGTCTTGGGCAGCTCGTCCACGATCCAGATATGGCGCGGGTACTTGTAGGCGGCGACGTTCTGCTTCGTGTACTCGATGAGCTCGTCGGGCGTGGCCTCGGCACCCGGCTTGAGGCCGACCGCGGCCGCCACCTCTTCGCCGTGCGTGTCGTCGGGTACGCCGATCACTGCCGCCTCCATCACGGCGGGGTGCTGGTAAAGCACCTCCTCGATCTCACGCGGGTAGACGTTGTAGCCGCCGCGGATGATCATCTCCTTCTTGCGGTCGACGATGAAGTAGTAGCCGTCCTCGTCGCGCCGCGCCATGTCGCCCGAGAGGAACCACTCGCCGCGCATGACTTCGGCCGTGGCGTCGTCCCGGCCCCAGTAGCCCTTCATCACGTTGGGACCCTTGATGGCGATCTCACCGACGGCGTCGGGGTCGCCGGGAGCGATGTCGTTGCCCTCGTCGTCGACGAGCTTCATCTCGACGCCCGGGATCGGTCGACCGATCGAGCCGGCCTTGGACGGGAAGTCGGGGTGGTTGAAGCTGGCAACCGGCGAGGTCTCCGAGAGCCCGTAGCCCTCGAGCATCTTGGCGCCCAGCCTCTCTTCGACAGCCGAGAGCACTTCGACCGGCAGCGAGGCGCCGCCGGAGACGCAGAAGCGCAGGCTCGAGGCGTCGACGTTCTCGATGCCCGGGTCGTGCAGGAGGCCGACGTACATCGTCGGTACGCCCATGAAGACGTTGACCTTGTCGCGGTCGATGATCTCGAGCGCCTTGGCGGCGTCGAAGCGGGGAAGCAGCGTGATCGTGGCGCCGGCGGCGATGCCGGAGTTCATCGAGCAGGTCTGGCCGAATGAGTGAAACAGCGGCAGGCCGCCGAAGATCACGTCGCCGGGGGTGAAGCCGAACATCCCCAGCGTCGTCTCGACGTTGCTGCCGATGTTGTCGTGCGTCAGTGTCGCGCCCTTGGGCGTTCCGGTCGTGCCGGAGGTGTAGAGGATGACCGCCGTGTCATCGCCCTGGCGCCCGGCTGCCTCGGCCAGCGGGCTCGCGGCGCCGATCAACTGCTCGAAGTCGCCCGGCGCGACGTTCGTCAGCTGCACGCCGGCGGCCTCGGCGGCGATCTCGGCCTCTTCGGCGAAACCGTGCCAGGCGAAGAACTGCTTGGCGCCGGAGTCGCTGAGATAGAACTCGGCCTCGCGCCCCTTCAGGAGCACGTTCATCGGCACGACGGCGGCCCCGGCCTTGAGGATGCCGTAGTAGATCACAGGGAAGTAGGGCACGTTGGGCAGCATCAGGCCGACCGCGTCGCCCGGCTCGACACCGCGCTCCTTGAGCAGCCCCGCGACCAGCGAGCTCGCGCCGTCGAGCGCGGCGTAGCTCAGCTCCACATCGTCGAGTTTGATGGCGACGGCTTCGGGGTTTGCGGCGGCGGAGCGACTCAGCGCTGAGGCGATGTTCGACATCTTGAGATCCCCCTGTGGATCGTCGTTGTGTGAGGGTTGACGCCTCCCCGGCGTCGTGGGCGGATTCTAGGCGCGCTCCGGCCCGCGTGTGATATGCGTCACACTCGCAAATATTGCGATCTCGAAATAGTTGCGCAGGTGATAATATTGCGCGCATGCCAACTTCCCAAACCCCCGAGGTCGTTGACGCGGCCGCCGTGGCCGCAGACCTCACGAAGGTCTTCGGCTTCGTGATGAAGCACGGGTCTACCCCGATGGTTGAGTTCGCCGAGCGCTACGACCTCAGCTTCACCCAACTCAAAGCAGTTTTTGTCCTCGTGAACGCCCAGGAGCCACTGTCGATCGGTGGCCTTGCCGAACTCAGCGGCGGCTCACTGCCGGCGACCGGGCGCGCCGTCGACGGCCTCGTCGGTCACGGACTTGTCGACCGCAAGGAGGACCCCACCGACCGCCGCGTCAAGCTCGTGCAGATCACCGAGCTCGGCGAGCGCGCGGTGCAGGCCATCTATGCCGTGCGCCAGCAGTTTCTGCAAGAGCTTGTCGCCCAGCTTGACCCGTCGGCAGCCCAGCAGTTGGCCGACCTCGTCGGGCAGCTGCTCGACGTTGCCACATCCCGGGAGGTCGAGTGATGAGTGCCCAGCAGCCCGTCGCCGCGCCGGCGACCGACAAACTCTTCGACCGCAGACTGATCCAGGTCTCCAGTGTCGTCGTGCTCGGGATCATCATGTCAATCCTCGACACCACGATCGTCAACGTGGCGCTGGAAGCGTTGGCGCGCGACTTCGCCACCGACCTCACGACGATCCAGTGGGTCGCCACCGGCTACATGCTGGCGCTGGCGACCGTGATCCCGCTGACCGGCTGGGCGGCCCACCGCTTCGGCACGAAGCGCCTCTTCATGCTCTCGATCCTGCTCTTCACGCTGGGCTCGGTGCTCTGCGGCGCGGCCTGGAGCTCCGGTTCGCTGATCGCCTTCCGCGTGCTGCAGGGCTTCGGCGGCGGCATGATGATGCCCGTCGGCATGACGATCCTGACCCAGCACGCCGGCCCGGCCAAGGTCGGCCGCATGATGGGAGTGATCGGTGTGCCGATGCTCCTGGCACCGATCGCCGGACCGATCCTCGGCGGTTGGCTTGTCGACTCTGTGTCCTGGCGCTGGATCTTCTATGTGAACGTCCCGATCGGCGCGCTGGCGCTGGTGCTGGCGCAGCGCTTCCTCGAGCGCGACGAGCCCTCGCCGGGTGAGGCGCTCGACTGGAAGGGGCTCCTGCTGCTCTCTCCGGGTATCGCAACGCTCGTCTACGGACTGGCCGAGACGGGTCCCTCCGGCGGCTTCAACGCACCCGAGGTGCTGGTCCCGATGGCCGTCGGCCTGAGCCTGACGGCTGCCTTCATCGTGCATGCGCTGAAGGCCGAGGACGCCTTGATCGACGTCCATCTCTTCAAGGACAAGGTCATGGCGGTGGCCACGAGCACGTCGTTCATCCTGGCCGTCGCCTTCTTCGGGATGATGATCATGATGCCGCTCTACTACCAGGTGGTGCGCGGGCTGCCGGCCTTCGAGGCCGGGCTGCTGGTCGCCCCGCAGGGCGTCGGTGCAGCATTGATGATGCCGTTGTCCGGTCGCATCACGGATCGCCACGGCGCTGGCCGCATCGTGCCGATCGGCGCGCTCGTGCTCATCCTCTGCACCTTCGGCCTGACGCACATGACCGACCAGACGCCCTACTGGGAGCTCGTCGTCCTACTCTTCGTGATGGGCCTGGGGATGGGCGCGACGATGATGCCGACGATGTCGAGTGCCTTTGTCACGCTCAAGCACGACCAGGTGCCGCGGGCGTCTTCGGCCATCAACGCCATCCAGCGCGTCGGCGGCTCCTTCGGCGTGGCCATCCTCTCGACCTACCTGACGCACCAGATGCTGACGAGGCTGCCAGCCGAGGCCGCGCAGGGGAGCGGCAAGGGGCTGGGGGCCTTGGAGTCGGCGCCGCCGCAGCTGCAGGAGTCGCTGGCACCGCTGATCGCCGATGCCTTCGCCAAGACCTACTGGGTCTCGGTCGGACTGCTCTGCCTGATGTTCGTCTTCTCGCTGTTCCTGCCGCGGCACGGCACGAGCGAGGCGATCGAGCGCTCGGGCGCCGACGGCGAGACAACTGTCGTCTTTGAGACCTGAGCAGCAGGCCGAGGCGCTTCCTGTGAGTGACGCCCATGAGATCGCCTCGGCCTACCGTGCTCCCCTGGCGCGCATCCACGATGAGGGCTTCGGATTCATCGCGACAGGAGCCGCCAAGCTGCTCATCGCCGGACTTGAGCTCCAGGGCTTCAAGGGCGGCCGTGTGGTCGAACTGGCCTGCGGCGGCGGGATCTCGGCGGCACTGATCAGCCGGGCCGGCTTTGCGGTGACGGGCTTCGACATCTCGCCCCAGATGATCGAGCTCGCGCGTCGGCGGGTGCCGGACGGTGACTTTCACTGCGTCTCGCTCTATGACGCCGAGCTGCCGACTGATCTTGTGGCCGTGACGGCCGTCGGCGAGGCCTTCAACTACCGCTTCGACCCGCGCGCCGGATTCGCGATGATGCGGCGCGTCATCGAACGCGCCCATGCGGCGCTGCTGCCAGGGGGCATCCTCATCTTCGACGTCGCCCAGCCCGGACGCGGCGCGCCGCGCATGGAGCACACGATGTGGGAGGGCGAGGGCTGGCGCGTGACCTCAGAGGTGATCGAGGATCTGCAGCGCCGGCGGCTCGAGCGGCGCATCACGAGCCACACGGGCCCGGCGCTCGAAGACCAGGACGTCGAGCTGCACAGCCTCGAGCTCTACGACCACGAAGAGACGTTTGCGATGTTGCGAGAGTGCGGCTTTGACCCCGCGACGCTGGCGTCTTATGCGTCGGACTTCTATTTCGGGGTCGGGCACGGCGGCTTCTACGCCGTCAAGGTCTGAGCAGTTCT
>JBIQMF010000086.1:0-7184 GCA_044463545.1 Solirubrobacterales bacterium | reverse complement strand
CGAAGAGCGAGATGAGGAAGAGCAGCGGGAACGCGATCAGCTCCGAACGGGCGAGGTCCTTGCTGACCGTGGCGCTGACATAGTGCTGGGCCACGAGGCCGCCGCCCAGCAGGACGTTGTCGTCATCGGCGAAGGCGTCGACCGCGTGCCCTGCGACGTCGGTCTCTTCAGAGCCTGGCTCGACGTGCGCCAGCACGAGCGCGCGGCGCCCGTCCTCAGAGATGGCGCCGCCGGGGAGCTCGGCCCCCTTGATCGGCAGCGCGACCCCGACCACGCGGTCGAGCTCGGCCAGCTCATCGGCCACCTCCTGCACGGCAGCGCGACCCTTCGCCGACTCGATCCGCGCGCCCTCCGGCGCCGTGACCACGGCGATGAGGTCTTCGGTCGGGTCGAACCCGGCGGCGGCGGCGATCTCGTCGATCGCCTTCTGCGACTCGGAGTTGCGATCCATGAAGCCCTGCGTCGCCAGGCGCTCGGGCAGGCCACTGCCGGCGGCCAGGCACGCGAGCGCAATCACAGCGCTGACGAGCAGGACGCGCCCGGGCCTTCGTGATGTGATTGCTGCGAGCTTGCTGAGCATTGGGGATGCGATTCAGCCGACGGCGGCAGCATACGCGCTCAACACCGACATTCGCGAAAAATCCTTTACGCGTAAAGCGGCCACACCCCACCCCCATCCCTCCGGCTTGCATGCCGGAGGCATGCAAGTCGAAAGCCCACTCCGGAACCGCATGAACAAGCGGTTTGTTTTGCATGCCTCCGGCATGCAAGCCAGATACAGACAGAAGAACCCCTTGAACAAGGGAGATTTCTTGCATGCCTCCGGCATGCAAGCCGAAAGCCCGCTCCGGAACCGCATGAACAAGGGGTTTGTTTTGCATGCCTCTGGCATGCAATCTGTTTGATCGTGGGCGGTGGTGGTGGCGTGGATGGTGGGGGTTGATGGTGGGCGGGGACTGACTTCCGTCGTGGGGTGTTCGGGCGGGACGAGCTGTGGTGGAGGTTGGGCCGCTTCGCGGCCGACAATGATGGTGGAACGGGTGTGGCGTGGTGAGCGATTGACGTCGACTCCAGGTCTCTTGTGGGGCCGGATGGCGCGGAGCCGCTCAGGTTTCCCGCATGTTCAAGGACCAAACATTCCAACTCCCGACTCCGCGGG
Organism: Solirubrobacterales bacterium; assembly: GCA_044463545.1. Lineage (GTDB taxonomy): Bacteria > Actinomycetota > Thermoleophilia > Solirubrobacterales > JACPNS01 > JACPNS01. Next base: position 6,025 of record JBIQMF010000086.1, on the reverse strand, counting down.
GACGACAGTTGGAGGATCCGCTGCTTGAACACGGTGCCCGCGCAGAGGCGGGCGCCGAAGGACTGCGCGAAGGGGTGTTCGACGAAACCGTGCTGCGACATGCAGCGCAGGCCGGCGATCAGCGCCCCGCTCTCTCACCCTTCATCGCCGGCCGCGAAGCGGCCTCAACCTCCACCCTCCAACTGCCCTGGGCCCGCCTCGCTCGACGGCAGTCAACCCAGTCCGTCGTCAACCCAGCCCAACAACTCGCTCCCAACACCCGCGCCCAACAACCCGGCCGCATCATCCGGCCGCATCAATCGACCCCACGATGAATCAGCGGCTACTTGGCCCGACGACGACTTTGCATGCCGGAGGCATGCAAAGAATTCCCCTTATTCATGGGGTTTTTCTGGGCGCAATTGCCTTGCATGCCGGAGGCATGCAAGAAATCTCCCTTGTTCAAGGGGTTTTTCTGGGGGCAGATCCCTTGCATGCCGGAGGCATGCAAGGGATTCCGCTTGTTCTTGGGGCGCGGAGAGTGGGGCGCGGAGAGTGGTGGGGCGCAGAGAGCGGAGAGCCGGGCGCGACGGGCGCGACGGGCGCGGGGCGCGGGCGGCAAAAAAAGAGGCCGGACCTTTTGGGTCCGGCCTCGAAGAAATGGGATCCGCGCTTTGATGAGCGAGGACCGAACCTCGGGGATCGCCCGAAGTCCGGCCATCGTACACAGATTCACTGACAGACGTTCTTCGGCCCGTCGGCAACCTCACTCGGCGATTCCATCGACACCGAAATCATCGTCAGATGTTCTTCAGCCCGTCGACAACCTCGCGCAGCGACTCCATCGACACCGAATTCATCGTCAGACGTTCTTCAGTTCGTTGACGATCTCGCTCAGCGACTCCTTGGCGTCGCCGAAGAGCATCTGGGTCTGGTCGAGATAGAAGAGCTCGTTCTCGATGCCTGCGTAGCCGCTCGACATACCGCGCTTGAGCACGATCACGTTGCGGGCCTGGTCGACGTCGAGGATCGGCATGCCGTAGATCGACGAATCGGGGTTGTTCTTGGCCGCGGGGTTCGTGACGTCGTTGGCTCCGACGACGATGGCGACGTCGGCGCGCTCGAACTCGGGGTTGATGTCTTCCATCTCCACGAGCTGCTCGTACGGCACGTCGGACTCGGCCAGCAGCACGTTCATGTGACCCGGCATACGGCCGGCCACCGGGTGGATGGCGTACTTGACGTCCACACCCTTGGCCTCGAGCTCGTCGGCCATCTCCTTGACGGTGTGCTGCGCCTGGGCGACGGCCAGGCCGTAGCCGGGCACGACGATGACGCTCTGGGCGTAGCCCATGAGGATCGCCGCAGACGCCGCGTCGGTCGACTTGACGGTGCCGCCGTGCTCGCTGGCGCCGGTCGATCCACCGCCGCCGGTCCCCGCGCCGAAGGAGCCGAAGAGCACCCCGCCGATCGTGCGGTTCATGGCGATGGCCATGAGGTTGGTGAGGATCGTTCCCGACGCACCGACGATGATGCCGGCCACGATCAGGGCGTTGTTGCCCAGCGCGAAACCGGCAGCCGCGGCGGCGAGACCGGTCATCGCGTTGAGCGTCGAGATCACCACGGGCATGTCCGCGCCGCCGATCGGCAACACGAAGAAGAGGCCGAGCACACCGGCGATCACGGCGATCGAAATGACCAGCGTGTAGGGCTCAAAGCCGCTGCTGGCCACGATGTAGCCGGCGATCGCGACTGCCGCGACGAGCAGCAGCAGGTTGATGAACTTCTGGCCGGGCAGCGCCTTGGGCGAACCCGAGATGCGCTCGCTGAGCTTGAGGAAGGCCACGACCGAACCCCAGAAGGAGATCGAGCCGATGATCAGCGAGAGCAGCGACGCGACCTCGATGTCGGTCGTCAGCGCCACCGTCTCGTGGGTCCAGTGGTAGTACTCAGAGAGCGCGATCAGGGCGACTGCGCCGCCGCCGACGCCGTTGAAGAACGCCACCATCTCCGGCATCGCGGTCATCTTCACCTTGCGCGCCATGATGAAGCCCAAGGGGGCTCCCACGACGGTGCCGATGATGATCCACTCGTAGGTGACGATCTCCTTGAGGAAGAGCGTCGCCACCAGCGCGATGAACATTCCGACGCCGGCAATCTGGTTGCCCTGGCGCGCCGTGTTCGGGTGCGTCAGCTTCTTGATGCCGACGATGAACAGCGCGATGGCTACGAGGTAGGCGACGTTGATGAGGTGGTCGGTCGTCGTGTTGCCGGCGACCGAGGCCGCAAACGGGAGCGAGAACATCAGGACTCACCACCCTTCTTGGCGGCAGGCTTCTTCTTGAACATCTCAAGCATGCGGTCGGTGACGACGAAGCCGCCGACGACGTTGAGCGCGCCGAAGACAACTGCCAGCGTGCCGAGCACGATCTGCACCGTGCCCTGGTGCGCCGCGCCGGCGACGATCAGGGCGCCGACGACAACGATGCCGTGGATGGCGTTGGTCGCGCTCATCAGCGGCGTGTGCAGCGTCTGCGGCACCTTCGAGATCAGCTCGACTCCGAGGAATCCTCCGAGCACGAGGATCGTGAGCTGCTGGATCAGGTTTGCGTAATCCATGGTTCAGGCACCAGCCTTCTCAGTTTCGGACTCCTCGTCGGCCGCTGCGGGCGGGGCGAACGAGTTGTCCTCGGTGTCCTTCTTGAGCACTCCGTCGTGCGTGAGAGCGGCGCCGTCGACGACCTCGTCAGAGAAGTCGATGCTCTTGGCGCCCTCTTCGCCGATCATCAGCTCGAGCAGGTTGGAGACGTTCTTGGCGTAAAGCTGACTGGCGTGCAGCGGCATCGCGGCGGCCAGGTTCTTCGGGCCGATCACCTTCACGCCGTCCTTGACGACGGTCTGGCCGACCTCGGTGACCTCGCAGTTGCCTCCGGTCTCGGCGGCAAGGTCGACGATCACGCTGCCGGGGGCCATCTGCCCCACGACGTCGGCCGGGATCAGGCGCGGCGCCGGGCGGCCTGGGATCGCCGCCGTCGTGATCACGACGTCCGACTCGATCACCGTCTGGCTCATCAGCTCCGTCTGCTTTGCCTTCTGCTCGTCGGTCAGCTCCTTGGCGTAACCGCCGGCAGTCTCGGCGTCGTCGGTGCCGAGGTCGATCTCGACAAACTTGGCGCCCAGCGACTCGACCTGCTCCTTGACGGCCGGGCGGACGTCGAAGCCGTGGACGATGGCGCCGAGTCGGCGCGCCGTGGCGATCGCCTGCAGGCCGGCGACGCCGGCGCCGATCACGAAGACCTTGGCCGGGCGCACGGTGCCGGCGGCGGTCGTCAGCATCGGGAAGAACTTGGGCGACTCGGTGGCGGCGATCAGCACGGCCTCGTAGCCGGCGACCGTGGCCTGGCTCGAAAGCGAGTCCATCGCCTGACCACGCGTCGTGCGCGGGATCAGCTCCATCGCCAGCGCCGTGATCTTCTTGGCTGCCAGCGCGCGCGCCGTCTCTTCATCGGTCAGCGGGTCGAGATAGCCGATCAGGATTGAGCCCTCTGGCAGGGCGCCGAGTTCCTCGGCGTCGGGCTTCTGGACCTTGAGCACGGCGTCTGCGCCGGAGACCGTCTCGGAGAAGCTCTGAGCGATCGTCGCGCCGACGTCTGTGTACTGGCCGTCGGGGTGTCCGGCGGCTTCACCGGCGCCGCTCTGGACGGTCACCGCGTTGCCCGTTTTGACGAGCTTGTCAATGGTGTCAGGGGTGGCTGCGACGCGCGTTTCGCCGTCGGCCGACTCCCTTGGAACCGCGATTCTCATCGAATACCTCGTTCGAATGCGTGGTGGATGGGGTGGAACGGAAAAGTCAGCGCGCAAGAGTAGCCGACAAATCGTGTCGGGAATAGAGAAAATTGAGTGGAGAATGCTTTGCGCGGCCCATGTGTTCCATGCTTTGCGGCATAAAGAAGGGCGCGCTCGATGCCGAGAAGCCAGTGTCGGGCCAGCTGCCGGAGTCGGCCGGGAAGCCCTCTCTGCGCGGCCGATTGCAGCAGCTGGCGCCCAGCGGCGCGCGTGGCAGGATGATGTGGTGATGAAACAAGCGGGGCAAACAGCGAGGATCGGCCGGCACGCCCTCGGCGTGCTGTTGCTCGCCTGCGCCCTGCTGCTCGTTGTGAGCGCAGAGTCGCCGGCCGAAGACGCCGCGCCCGACACCGACTTTCGCCGCTTCGTCACAGTGCGCTTCGCCGACGGCACGACGGCCGCCCAGCGGCGCGCCGCGCGCGAGCGCGTCGGGGCACGCTTTGAGCAGAGCCTCCTCGGTGCCAACCTGCAGCAGGTCTCGCTGCCCAGCCGCGAAGACGCCGGCGACGCCGCCGATGAGCTCTCGGACACCCGCCGCGTCGAATACGCCGTCGCCTCTGGCATCTGGGAGGCCGACGCCGGCTACCCCGTCCCCTTCGACGACCCCTTCTATCCGCGCCAGTGGTCGCTGGCCAACTACGGCCAGATCTACATGAGCCGCTTCGCCGACGGTCAGTTCGTCGAGGTGCGCGGAACGCCCGGCGCAGACATCGGCGCCGTCGCCGCCTGGCAGGCCACAGACAGCGCCAGCCTGACACCACAGACGATCGGGGTGATCGACACCGGGGTGGCCTGGCAGCACCCGGACCTCGCCGCCAACATCGTCCCCGGGCACGACTTTCTGAGCGCCGACGCCGACCCGCGCGACCCCTCGGGTCACGGTACACACGTCGCCTCGATCGCCGCCGGGGTGGCGGACAACGGCATCGGCACGGTGGGCGTCAACCCCTGGGCGCGCGTGATGCCGCTGCGCGCCGCCGACGCCTACGGCAACTTCTCCTGGGCGGCGATCGAACAGGCCGTGGCCCACGGCATCGCCCACGGCGTCCGCGTCTTCAACGGCAGCTTCGGCGGCGCCGAGAACAACCCGGCCGTGGCCGAACTCGTGCGCGCCAACAGCCAGGCGCTTTTCGTCTTCTCGGCCGGCAACAACGGCACAGACCACGACGCCCCCTTTGCCTCCGGCCGTCGCTACCCCTGCGACCTCGACTACGCCAATGTCGTCTGCGTCGCCGCCACCGATCCCGACGATGCGCTTGCCGGCTTCTCCGACTACGGGCATACCTCGGTCGATCTCGCCGCCCCGGGGGTCGACATCTACGCCGCCAAACCCTGCCAGTCGCCGGCCACCGGCCCCGGCGACGACGGTGAGTGTCCGTACGACCCCGACAACGGACCCGCCCCGATCGGCCTCGGCGGCGGCGTCCACGCCTTCCAACTTCTCAGCGGCACGTCGATGGCCGCCCCGGCCGTCGCCGCAGCGCTCTCATTGGTCTGGAGCCGCTGCCCGGGGCTGCGCCCGTCGCAGGTCAAGCGCGCCGTCGTCACCAGCGTGCGCAAGCTCGGCACGCTGCAGGGCCGGACCGCCTGGGGCGGCAGACTCGACCTTGCTGCCGCCGTCGGCAGCGTCACCCCCTGCCCGCCACCGAGCGACGGAAACGACTGGCCAAACCCGCCCGTCTTCGGCGACGGCCCGAGCACCGACAGCGTCGGAGGCGGTGCCCCCGGCGGCCTTCCGACGCCGCAGCAGCCGAACGCCAAGCGGCCCACAAGCAGCACCCTGAGCTTCCGCATCACGCGCCCGGCGAAGGCGCGCCTGACGCGGCGGCGCACCGTCAAGTTCAAGCTGCGCTGCAACGAGCGCTGTTCGGCGGCGATCGTGGCCCAGCCGCGCGGTGGCGGGATCAGCGCGCGCAGCACGAAGGTCAAACACCGCCTGCGCCCGTCGGGCACGCGCAGCATCGCGGTGAAGCTCTCTAAGTCGTCCTACCGCCGTGCCCATGCGCTGCTGCGGGCGCGGCGCTCGCTGCGCCTGCGCGTGCGCGTTGTCGTCGCCGACGCCGATGGCGCGAAGGCCAGACCGCTCGTCTTCAACATTCGCCTGACGCGCTGAAGCGCCACCCCCACGCGGTTAGCATCGGGCGCGATGATTGAGGCCAACCTGCCCAACACCCTGACGGTGCTGCGCGTACTGCTCGTG
>JBIQMF010000085.1:0-7193 GCA_044463545.1 Solirubrobacterales bacterium | reverse complement strand
TCACCCTGACAGGTCCCGGGGGCGTGGGCAAGACGCGCCTCGCCGCGCAGGCTGGCCGAGGGCTCGAGCTTGCGAATCCTGGCGACTTCGACCAACTGGTCGCCGACAAGACGCTCGCTGTGTACTTCTGCCGGCTCGTCGGGGTCGAAGACGAGCAGAACGTCCTGCTGGACGTGGTGCCAGGTCTCGCTCGTCAGTGGCTCGCTCGCCACCACCGAGACCCCTGGGCGCGTAACCCAGCAGAGGTCAAAGATTCCCAGCTGGTAGGCGTAGAGCTTGAAGCCGTCACTGAAGGTGAAGTTGAGACCGGAAAAGGTGTGTCCTGCGATCGCCGCGGCCACCGTCGCGCGCAGCGAACGTACCGGGTCTGCGGGGTCGAACTCGTGCAGCAGCCGCAGGAAGAAGCACTCAGAATCGGTCTGCCCACTCGGCATCCCCATGCCGGGCCGCAGCAGCTGTTGGGCCTCGAGGATCGTCCCGTTGTGGGCGAAGGTGTAGGGGCCGAACTCGAAGGGGTGGGTGTTCTCGTCGGCGAGGCCGCCGAAGGTGGCCCGCCGGACGTGGGCATTGAAGATGCGCCCTTCGAGTTCGGTCGCAGCTTCAAAGCGGGTGTCGGCGTGCGCTGCGATGCCGAAGCGCTCACAGATCGGCTGGGCGTCTCCCGTGTCTGCGTATGCGGCGATGCCCCAGCCGGAGTCGTGACTTTCAGAGAGGCGGATGAGCGGGTTGTCGGACTCGACCAACTCGTGGCGGATCGAAACGGGTTCTGCTGAGACTGCGCCAAGGAGCCGACACATCGTGAATCCAGACTAACGGGATGCGGGCGATTGCGTGACGGCCAAGTTGCGCACGGCACAAGGAGAAGGGGGGAGACTCCCGAATATTGGGATATCAGTAGTTGAACCCCTCTCAACTGGAGGACCTATGAGTGCAAATCTCGATCGCGTGACCGGCTGGTGGATCTTCGCCGCCGTCCTGCTCATCATCGGCGGCGTGGCGAACCTCTTCTGGGGCATCGCAGCCATCGACGAGTCGCGCTACTTCGCGCAGAACGTCACGTTCATCCTCACCGAGCTCAGCACCTATGGATGGGTGATCCTGATCATCGGAGTGATCCAACTGGCCGCCGGCTTCTCACTGATGTCCGGCGGGGGCTTCGGCCGCGTCGTCGGCGTCATCGCCGCCGGCCTCAACGCAGTCGCCTACATGCTGACGATTCCCGCAGCGCCGATCTGGTCGCTGTGTGCGTTCATCCTGTCGGTCGTCATTCTCTACGAGCTGACGAAGTCGACGTCGAACGCCTGAGCAGCTCCGCGGCCGCCCGCGCCTCGCTCACTGCAGCAAGGCGCGGGTGCTGCCCGCACGCCGCCTCCGCAAAGCCTGCGCGAGGCACAGTTGAGCGTTTCACGGCCGTCCAGGGCGAGGTTGTGGCTCGGCACATGCTCGGGGCAGATCCCTCGGTAGAGTTTCCTCGCAAGTTTCCATAACATAAATTATCGTGCGTTGCAGATTCTGCCGGGGCTCTCTGCTGCTGCGCCCGCGACGACTGCCGACAGCCGCCGGCGCCCCTCTGGCACCGCACGAGCGCAGATCTGACCTGCGCGGGCTGGCCGCAGGCACCTGACACACACTCGTGTCGCCAGCGCCGAGCGGAGCTCTGCGGCGCTACCCTGACTGGCATGATGAAACTGTTTGGAATCGTGCTCGCGCTCGTCGGCATCTCGCACTTTTTTGCGCCCGACGCATACCGTTCGATGACCCAGGTTGCCTTTCCGGAGAACACCGACCAGGCGATCCAGATCAACGGTGCCGCAGAGACCGGACTGGGCGCGCTCATCGCCTGCCGCAAGACGCGAAAGCTGGGCATCCTCGGCCTTTTCGCCTACACCGGCTGGCTGGGCTACAACGCCGCCAATCAGTAGCTGAGGCTGCGAGATGAAGGTCGACTCTGTCCCCTTCCCACCCGGGGCCCGTGTCGAGCTGCCCGAGGGGCTCGTTCCGCCTTTTCAGGTGTTCGTCAACGGCATCGAGCAGAAGCGCGGCGAGGATTATGTCTACACGGGCAAACACCTCGTCTTCAAGGCGGTCCTCGTGCGTGAAGGCCGGCTGGGCTTCTGGCGCTGGTTCTCGATGTTCCTCGGCGTCGGCAACACCTATCGCGCAAACGACGGCGTCGACATCACCTTCAGCCGCAACGGCAGGCCGCAGATCGTGACGGCGCTAGCGATCGAGACGCTCGGAGAGGCGCGCCAGGATTTCGGCCAGCACGGCCCCGTCTCCTTCGACCCGGCGCGGCGGTGACCCGACCAGCGGGTCGGCGATCTGGTGCGGGTAGTTGCCCTCCACATCCAGTAGCGCGCCGGTCTCGTCGAGGTGGGTGCCCGTGCGCTTGATCTCATCGGGCGCGCGCCCCTTGGGCTGGCTGACGGGACCGGGCCGCTGGATCGGCTCGATGGCGCGGGTCACCGACGAGCCGTTGGCGATGACGAGCTCTTCGCCCTCGTGCGTGATCGTCACGCTGTGCCCGCGTGTGACGCTGTAGGTAGCCTGCGACTGCTCGACGTTGACGTTGAGCGTGTTCTCGGCAAGCCGCAGGTTGAACTCGAGGCGCGTCAGGTTCTTGGGCAGACGCGGGCTGAATGTTGGGACTTCGTAGTAGTCGCGAAAACCGCCGAAGCCGTTGACAAGCCCGAGCCACGTGCCGGCCGTGGCTGCCATGTGGAGGCCGTCGCTGGTGTTGTGCGCGAGGTTGTGCAGGTCCACGAGGGCCGTCTCCTGCAGGTACTGCCAGGCGAGGTCCATGTGCCCGGTCTCGGCGGCGACGATGGACTGCGCGCAGGCCGAGAGCGACGAGTCGCGCACGGTCACCTGCTCGTAGTACTCAAAGTTGCGCCGCTTCTCCTCGGGCGTGAAGTAGTCGCCATTGGTGAAGAGGGCCAGCACGAGGTCGGCCTGCTTGACGACCTGCTTGCGGTAGAGGTCGAAGTACGGGTAGTTGAGCAGGAGCGGGTAGTCGCTGGCCCCCATCTCCTCAAACGGCCAGATCTCGTGGTGCGTGAAGTTGTCGGCCTGCGGGTGCACCTGCAGACCTTGGTCATAAGGGATGTGCATGGCGTCGGCGGCGGCCAGCCACTGCTCGGGCTCTTCGGGCAAGAGGTTCAGCGCGGCCGCCTCTTCGGGAAACTTGACGGCGGCCTCGGCCGCGCCTTTGAGGTTGCGGGCGGCCATCAGGTTGGTGTAGACGTTGTTGTCCGTGATCGCCGAGTACTCGTCGGGCCCTGTGACTCCAGCGATTCGGAACTCGCCGCTGGCGTCGTAGCTGCCGAGCTTGCGCCACATGCGCGCTGTCTCCACGAGGATGGCCACGCCGACGTCGCGGTGGAACTCCTCGTCGCCGGTGGCGCGCACGTACCGCAGCACGGCGTCGGCGACGTCGGCAGAGACGTGGAATGCGGCCGTGCTGGCCGGCCAGTAGCCCGAACACTCGCGACCGGCGATCGTGCGCCACGGGAAGGCAGCGCCGTCGAGGTTGAGCTGCTGCGCGCGCTCGCGCGCAAGGTCAAGCGTGTCGTGACGCCAGTGGAGCGCGTCGCGCGCGGCGTGCGGCCAGGTGTACGTGAGCACCGGCAGAACGAAGGTCTCGGTGTCCCAGAAGGCGTGACCGTCGTAGCCCGAGCCGGTCAACCCCTTGGCCGGGATGGCCCGGCGCTCGCCGCGCGCTGCAGCCTGGAAGATGTGAAACAGCGCGAAGCGCACGGCGTGCTGCATCTCTTCGTCGCCCTCGACGATCACGTCGGCGTTCTCCCAGAACTCACCGAGAATCTCCTGCTGCTCGGCCAGGAGGCCGTCCCAGCCGGTGTGCCGCGCCTCCGAAAGGCTTCCGCGCACCTGCGCGCGGACTGATTCGAGCGAGCGCCTGGTCGACCAGCCGTAGGCCAGGTACTTGACCATGCGCAGCGTCTCGCCGGCGGCGACGTTCCCGGTGACCGTCAGGCGCCCGACGTCTGAGCCCGTCTCCCCCTCGACGAACATGTCTGAAGGGCCCTCGATCTCGTGGTCCATGGCAGAAGCCACGCGCACACCACTGACATCAGTGCGGTGCACGAGCACGGCCATCTCGTCGTGCAGAAAGTGTTCTTCGCTGACGAGCGGGTCTTCGATCACGGCCGCCATGCGCGGGTCCCTGGGATTGTGCAGCGAGGCGCCGACGTCAGCGTTGGCGACGAGCTCCGACTGTACGACCAGCTTCATGTCGGCGTTGACCGGGGTCACGCAGTATTCGATTGCCGCGGCGCCGCGCTGGTGCAGGGAGACGATGCGCCTGCTTTCGACGATCACCTCCTGACCGGTCGGCGAGCGCCAGTGCATCGTGCGGCGCAGCACCCCGTCGCGGAAGTCGAGCACGCGCTCGTGACGCAGCACCGTGCCGTAACGGATGTCCATCAGCTCGTCGTCGACGAGCAGCCTGATGAGCTTTCCGTTGGGGACGGGCACGACCGTTTCGCCGGCCTCGGGGTAGCCGTATGCCGTCTCGGCGTGAGGCAGCGGGCGGATCTCGTAGACGCCGTTGAGGAACGTGCCCAGCATTCCGGTGGGTTCACCCTCGTCGAGGTTGCCGCGCATCCCGATGTGTCCGTTCGAGAGCGCAAAGAGCGACTCTGTCTGCGCCAGCGCGCCGATCTTGAGTTCGGTCTCGCGCAGCGCCCAGGGGTCAAGTTCGAGCGCCGCGCGCACCTTGGCCATCATGCGATCAACTCCGCGAGGTCCTCGACGACGATGTCCGCCCCATGCTCGAGCAGCGCCTCGCGCTGGCCCACGCGGTCGACGCCGACAACGGTGCCGAACGCTCCCGCGCGCCCTGCGGCGACGCCGGCCAGTGCGTCTTCGAAGACGCAGCAGCTGGCGGCTTCGGCCCCCAGCTCTGCCGCTGCCGCCAGAAAGGTGTCAGGGGCCGGTTTTCCCTTGATCGCGCGCTCTTTGGCCACGACACCGTCCATGATGAAGTCGAAGCGGCCCAGCAGGCCACAGCTCTCGAGCACGGCGCGGCAGTTGGCGCTCGACGAGACGACGGCGCTCTTCAGCGTTGTCCGGGCCAGGGCGTCGAGGTAGGCGACGCTGCCGGCATAGGCCTCGACGCCGTCACGTTCGATGAGCTCGGCGACGAGCTTGTTCTTGAGGTTCCCGACGGCGCAGACCGTGCCGAGGCCCGGGGCGTCGCCCGGGTCTCCCTCGGGCAGCTCGATCTTGCGCGATGCCAGGAAACTGCGCACGCCGTCGTAGCGCGGGCGGCCGTCGACGTAACGGTCGTAGTCGGCGCCGGCGTCAAATGGCGGCTGCCTTCGGCCCATTGGGTCGTGCTGTCCGACGAGCAGCCGGTCGAAGGCTTCTTTCCACGCCGCGGCGTGCACGACGGCCGTCTTCGTGATCACGCCATCGAGGTCGAAGAGCAGCACGGTGGTCTGCGGCGAGAGGCCGATCGAGGCAGCAGTGGATTTCGTCTCAGGGCTGTTCATCCTGCGGGCCTGGCTCCCTGCCGGGCCCGAAAGCGCATTATGCCGCAAGCAGGCTCAGAGTTCGACTGGCTGCACGAACTGCAACTGTCGTCCCTGCGCCAAAAGCTCGCCGTCGGCCGAGAAGACGAACGAGTCCGAGTCGGCCAGGCCCCCGCGCAGCGCGCGTGAGACGTTGTGCACAAGCAGCGGTTGGTCGGGCAGGCCGCCGGGCGGCAGATCGGCGCGAATGTGCGTCGTGAGGTCGAGCGTCGGGGCCATCGCCGGCTTACGCAGCGGCTCGAGCACCGACGGCCACAGCGCGTCGACGACGAGGCAGAGCCAGGCCGCGTCGATCGGGTGCGGATGCGGCGTCGTCAGCCAGCCACCGTTGGCGGTGCCCACGGCCGGATCCACGGCCGGGCCTGAGAACGGCCCGGCACCGAAGCGCGGTGAAAGCAGGAGTTGCTCAAAGAAGCGCGGTGCCCCGTCGGGCATCTCAAGCCAGGCGTCGGGCAACAGCTTCTGGATCTCGCCGACCGCAGCGCGCGTGGCGCCGCGCGCAGGCGGACCGGCCACGTCAGGCGCCGGAATGGCCCAGGAGTCGACCTCCTCCAGACCCCGCAATGAGTGTGTGGCGACAACGGTGATGCAGGGCTTCCCGCCCTGCGAGATGGTGGCGCGGGTCGAGGCGAAGCGCCGACCGCGTCTGATCGGGTCGACGTAGATGTCGATCTTGCCGTGCTCGGGTGGTCGCAGGTAGTGCGCCGAGATCGAGCGCGGGAGCATCGCGTCGTCCGCGTTCATCTCCATGTCGATGGCGCGTACGGCGATCGCCTGCAACAGGCCGCCGTGGGTGGTCAGGGGACCGTCCCAGCTCGGGTGGATGTCCGCCGTGTAGTGCCGGCCAGAACCGCTGACGCGGCTGGCCTGCGCGAAGTCGATCTGCTCGGGCGGATTCTCGGAGGCACTCATCAGCCCGCAAAGATATCCGCCCGGACAGACGGTCGACTCCGCCTCAGTGCGTCGCCCAGATGGCGCCGATGTCGCCGAAGCGCAGCTTGCGCTTGAGTGCCGCTGTGAGATCCCAGTCGCGGCCGGCGATGAACGGCCCACGGTCGATCACGCGCGCCGTCACCACACGGCCGCTGCCAAGCGTGAAGCTGACGCGCGTGCCACACGGCAGCGTCTTGTGCGCGACACCGATCGTGCGCGGCGAGAGCCTGCCACCGCAGGCCAGTCCGCCGCCGTAGAGGCCCGGGCCATAGTAGGACGCGTGGGACTTGCGGAACACCCAGGCGCGACCTGTCGCGTCAAAGTCGCGCAGACCCTTCTTGTGCACCGAGACCCGCGTCATGTAGCGCCCGGCGCGCCTACCGTCCCAACGCAGCACGAAACGCGCGCCGCTGCGGACGCGAACACTCGAGGCAATCTTCCAGCGCCTGCTGCCGGCCTTGCGGATCCACAGCCGCACCGACGCTTTGCCGTGCCCCGTCCCCTTGACGCGTCCTTCGGCGCGCAAACCACGCCCACCGACGTCACGTCTGCGCGCCAGCCTGGCCTCGACGTCGGGCTTGACGGCCGCCTGGGTGGCCTTGGGCGAGGCGGTGGGGCTGACCGCCGGCGCGTCGCCCGCGGCCCGCGCGATCGGCACGATCGCCAGCACCAAGGTTGCTGCTGCCAGCGGTAGTGCCCCGCCGGGGA
>JBIQMF010000084.1:0-7268 GCA_044463545.1 Solirubrobacterales bacterium | reverse complement strand
GACGCGCTACAACACCGAGCTCGCCAACGAATACGGAAACCTCGCCAGCCGCACGCTGGCGATGATCAGCAGATACCGGGACAGCGTCGTGCCCGCGCGGCCCGAACGCGTAGGCCTCGAGGAAGACTTCGACGGCGCCGCCGAACGGCTCGGCGCGCGCATCGATGCGCTCGAGCTGTCGGCCGGCCTCGAAGAGGTCTGGACCCTCGTGCGCAGGCTCAACCGCTTCGTCGAAGAGCGCGCTCCATGGAAGCTGGCCAAGGACGAATCTGCCGCTGCCGAGCTCGACGCCACCCTCTACGGGCTCGTCGAAGGCCTGCGCGTGGTCTCGATCCTGCTCAACCCGTGGATCCCGCAGTCGTCCACCAAGCTGCTCGAGGCACTGGGCCTTGCCGAGCAGGTCGACGACCTCACCCTGGCGGCCTTCGGCGCCGGCGCAGGCGGATTCCCGGTCGAGCAGTTGGCACCGCTCTTTCCCAAACTTGAGACGACGGCCGGCTGATGGTCGACACGCACGCGCACATCGAGATGTGCGAAGGCACCCCGGACGAGATCGTCGAGCGCGCCGGCGCCGCAGGACTCTCGCGCATCCTCACGATCGGCCTGACGCAGGAGACCTTCGACGTGACGCTCGAAATCGCCGAGGCACACGAGTCGGTCTTTGCAGCCGTCGGCTGCCACCCCAACGAGACCAGCGACTGGGGCGACGCGCACGCACGCGCCATCCGCGACGCCGCGACCCACGAGAAGGTCCGCGCGATCGGCGAGACGGGACTCGACTTCTTCCGCGACTCGGCGCCGCCCGAGCGCCAGCGTGAGGCGTTCCTGACCCAGATCGAGATCGCCGACGAGCTCAATCTGCCGGTCTCGATCCACGCCCGCGCCGCCGAGGCCGAGTGCATCGACATGTTGATCGAGCACGGCAGCAATCTCCCGGCCGTGATCCTGCACTGCTTCTCCGACCCCGGTCAGCTCTCGCGCGCCACCGACGCAGGCTTCTACTGCTCCTTCGCCGGCAACGTCACCTTCAAGAACGCGCCCGACCTGCGCGAAGCGGCTGCCGCCGTGCCCGACGAGCTGCTGCTGCTCGAGACCGACTCGCCGTTCCTCGCGCCGGTGCCCAATCGCGGCAAGCGCTGCGAGCCCGCGTGGGTCACGCACACGGCCGAACTGGTCGCCGAGCTGCGCGGCATGAGCTACGACGAGCTCGACGCCCTGGTCACGGCCAACGCCCAGCGGGCCCTGGCCTGGTAGCGCACATGGGCTCAGTCTCGCCGCAGCCGTCGATCGAGCGGATGCGCAGGTTCGGCGTCCAGCCCAAGCGCAAGCTGGGGCAGAACTTCCTCGTCGACAACAACATCCTCAGCCTCATCGCGGAGGCCTCGGGGCTCTCAGGCGAAGACGCCGTGCTCGAGATCGGCGGCGGGCTCGGCGTGCTCTCCGAGTACCTGGCCGGCCGCGCGCGGTTCGTGCACGTCGTCGAGCTCGACCAGTCGCTGGCAGCGCCGCTGGAGGAGGCGCTGTCGCCGTACAGCAACACCCAGCTCATCTTCGCCGACGCCGTCGACCTCGACTACGGCCAGCTCGTGCCGCTGCCCGACAAGTTGATCGCAAACCTCCCCTACAACGTCGCCGCGACCTGCGTGATCAAGGCCTTTGAGGAGTTGCCGCAGCTGCAACTGGCCTGCTTCATGGCCCAGCGTGAGGTCGGCGAACGCCTGGCGGCGGCCCCCGGGAGCAAGCTCTACGCGGCGACCTCGGTGCTCGTCCAGGCGGTCGCAGAACCTGTGGACACGCGCAGGCTCTCGCGCAATATCTTCCACCCCGTGCCCAACGTCGACTCCTCACTCGTGACGCTGCGGCGCACGCAGCAGAATCCGCCGCCGGGGTTCAACAAGCTCGTGCACGACGCTTTCGCCCACCGTCGCAAGCCGCTGGCCAGCTCCTTGGCGCACGCCCGCCGCGACGACGGCGACATCCGCGAGCGCGCAGCGGCGGCCCTCGCCGAGCTTGCACTCGCGCCCGACGTCCGCGCCGAGCGGCTCAGCGCAGCCGAGTTTCTGCGCCTGCACGCGCTGCTTGGAGAGCAGGCGTGAATGCGCTGACCGTAGAAGCGCCGGGCAAGCTCAACCTCTGCCTGTACCTCGGCCCAACCCGCGCGGACGGCCTGCACGAGCTCGCCTCGTTGTTCGAGTCGGTGACGCTGGCCGACACGCTCGTTGCGCGTCCCACGAGCGGCCTGCATGACCGCGTCATCTGCCCGGCCGTGGCCGGCGAGAACCTCGCCGAGACTGCCCTGCGCAGCGCCCGCGAGGCCGGTCTGCTGAGCGGCCCGCCGCTCGAAGTTGAGCTCACCAAACGCGTGCCGGTGGCCGCCGGGATGGGCGGCGGCAGCGGCGACGCGGCGGCGGCGCTGCGGATCGCCGCACAGATCGAGGGCCTGCCGATCGAGCGCTACGAGCGCATCGCCTTCTCGCTGGGCGCCGACGTGCCCAGCCAACTTGTGCCCGGTGCCCAGCTCGTCTTCGGTGCCGGCGAGCGCGTACTGCCCGTCGCCGCCGAGCAGCTGGCCGAGGCCGCGGCCCGCATCTGGCTCATCGTCGAGCAGCGCCAGGGGCTCTCGACGGCCGAGGTCTTCCGCCAGTCAGACCGCGCAGGCCTGCCCGAGCCGACGATCGTCCAGCGCGAGGAGGAGCTCATCGAGCGACTGTCGGCCGGCCTCGACATCGACGGGCTCGCCGCGCTCATCGGCAATGCCTTCACCCCGGCCATCGTGGCGCTGCGCCCGGAGCTTGCCCGCCTGCCGGACCTGCTCAAAGAGCACGGTGCACTGGCCAGCGCGTTCACCGGTTCCGGCCCGACGAGCTTCGGGCTCTTCGACGACGCAGACGCAGCACAAGCCGCCGCAGACGCACTGCGCGCGGCCGGCAACGTCGTGCACGTCGCCCGGCCGGCCGACGCGGACTTCGCCGCCCCGCGTCAGCCCGCCGCCGCAGACGCCGCGCGTGCCGAGGGCAGCGCATGAGCGCGTTGCCGCTGGCAGTCAACGGCATCCAGGCCACGGCCGCGGCGGCCGCGGCGGTCTGGCTCGTGATCGCCGTACTGCGCCTGCGCGCCGGCAGGCTGGGACTCGAACAGAAGCTCATCTCGCTGGTCGGCATCGCGGCGCTGGTGATCTACGCCGCCGGCGGCTTTGCCTGGCTGCCCGATCTTGAGCAGGTGCTCGAAGACATCGCCAGCACGCTGGGCAAGTGGACGTACCTGCTCGTCACCGTGCTGGCCTTCCTCGAGACCGGGGCCTTCGTCGGCCTCGTGGCGCCTGGCGAGTCGGCAGTGATCGTCGGCGGCGTCGTCGCCGGCCAGGGCGAGATCGACATCCGCCTGCTCATCGGCCTCGTCTGGCTGGCCGCCATTCTCGGCGACTCGGTCAGCTTCTGGCTGGGCCGCAAACTCGGGCGCGAGTTTCTCGTCAAGCACGGCCCGCGCGTGAAGATCACCGAGGAGCGCCTGCTGCAGGTCGAGCGCTACATGGACGAGCACGGCGGCAAGACGATCCTGATCGGACGCTTCATCGGACTCGTGCGTGCGCTGGCCCCCTTCATCGCCGGCTCCTCAAAGATGTCCTACCGCCGCTTCCTGCCCTACGACGTGATCGGCGCGGGTCTCTGGGCGGCCTTCTTCTGCATGCTGGGCTATGTCTTCAGCAACAACCTCTCGGCCGTCGTTCACTGGGCCGAGCGCGGGGTGCTCATCTTCGGCTGGACGATCGGCACGATCGTCGTCCTCGTCTACCTCGTGCGCCGCTTCCGCAATCCCGAGGAACGCGCGAAGCTCGACCGCGAGCTGACCAAGCAGGCGGCGCGCGGCGGCTGGCGCGCCGCCGTGATCCTGCCGCTGCGCGCGCTCTGGCTGCGCCTCGTAGTGCCGGTGATCCGCTTCTTCGGTCCGCAGCTGCGCTTCTTCTGGGCGCGGCTGACGCCCGGCGAGCTGGGACTTGAGTTCACGACGGTGATGGCCGTGCTCGTGACGGCCGGCTACACGCTCTACTTCTTCACCGTCGCTGCGCTCGACTGGCCGACCGACTTCACGACCCACCTCAACGACGCCGCCTTCCACGTCGCCGACCGCATCCGCTCGGACTGGCTCGACACCGTCGCCGAGATGATCACGCAGCTCGGCGCGTTCCCGGTCGCGGCCGTCTTCACGCTGATCGCGGCCGGCTACTGCCTGGCGCGCAGGCACACGCCCGAGGCTCTGGTGCTGCTCGCGGCGATGGCCTGCGCGGTGCTGGTCGTGACGCCCTTCAAGGAGTGGGTCGCACTGCCGCGGCCGACGGGCGGGCTGGTCGAGACCGAGGGCTTCGCCTACCCCTCAGGCCACGCCGCCTACGCAGTCGTCTACATCGGCATCGCCGTGACGCTCGAGCGCGTCCGCGACATCCTGGCCAAGGCCGTGCTCGTGATCTCCGCGGCGGCGCTGACCACCGCCATCGCGCTCAGCCGCGTGTATCTGCGCGCCCATTACCTGACCGACGTGATCGGCGGTGTTGCGCTGATGGCGACGATCACGGCGGCACTGGCGGGCCTGGCCTTCCTCGTCATCCACGTGCGGCGCATCCGGCGCAGCGGCGAACTCGCGGCGGCGCGCCACCTCGGCGACCAGCCGCCCGACGTCGCGGCAGCCGCGGCGCCTGACCGCCCACGAGATTCTGCGGCCGACGGCGATATCGTTGAGTGATGCTCGTCGCGGCCAACGCAGCTCTCAGCCAGTGGGCGTTGATCGCGGCTGCAATCGGCGGTGGCATCGCCCTCATCGCCTTTGTCACGCTCATCGCCTACCCCGCCTGGACGGCCTACGGGCGCGGCTGGGAGCGCGCATCGGCGCTCTTTCTCTCGCTCTACATCGTGATCGCCATGCTGGGCATCGGCGCGCTCATCGGACTGGGCGTTTTCCTGCTGTTGGGTGAAGAGATCTAGGCGCGAGCCCGCTCGCTCCTTATGCTTGAAACAGTGCCAAAGGCAGCTTCAAGCAAAGACACAAAGTCGTCTCCCGCCGACGATCCAGCCGCCGGGACGTCGCTCGACGCCATCTCCGCCGCCGTCGAATCAGGCGCCGGCCTGACCGTGGTGACGCGCGCGGCGGCGGCCGCGCTGAGCGCGTCGCTGGCCGTGATCGATGCGCGTAGCGCGGTGCTGGCCGTGGCCGCCGCATCCCCGGAGGACGAACGGCGGTTGTTGGCCGGTGAGGGCGGCACGACGCTGCAGGAGCTGACCGTCGCCGAGAAACACGTCGGCGTGCTGCGCGTGCGCCCGCGCGGCGACACCGCCATCGACGGTGTCTCGCTGCGCATGGTGGCGACGCTGATCGCGCTCGAGCTCGAACGCACGCTGGCCCCGGAGCTGGCCGATCAACAGGCGGCGACAGGATTCATCGCCGATCTGATGGCCCGCGATGTCGAGTCACCCGACGACGTCGCAGCGCGCGCCCAGGAGATGGGCATAAACATCGTCGACGGCTGCGCCTTCATCCTGGCCCGCCTGACCCCGCTGAAGCCGGTCGACGAAGACTGGCGCGGGCGCCTGCTGCTGGTCGTCGAACGCGTCGCGCGATCGCTGCATCCACGCGCGGTCTGCGCCCGCGTCGACACCGTCGGCGAAGCCAGCGGCGAGGCCTGGGTGCTGCTGCCGGCCGACGAGGGCGAGACCGTCGCGCGCGCCGCAGCGGCCGTCAGCGAAGAGCTGTCGACGGCGCTCGAAGGCTTCGGCGCCACGGTCGGCCACGGGCGCATCACAAAAAACCCGGCCGACCTCTTCCGCGCCGGCCAGGAGGCACTCCTGGCCGTCAACGTCGCCGAGGCCGCCGGCCAGAAGATCGAGCTCATGAGCTTCGAGGACACCGGCGCCTACCGCCTCCTACTGCCGGCGCTGTGCGACGACCCCGAGGAGCTGCGCACCTTCTATGCCGAGACGATCGAGCCGCTGGTCGCCTACGACGACCAGTACGAGACGAACCTCGTGCAGACGGTCGAGACCTTCCTGGCCGCCGACGGCAACGTCGCCGGCACGGCCCAGCGCCTCTTCACACACCGCCACACCATCCGCTACCGCCTCGAGCGCGTGAAGGAGATCACCGGCCACGACTGCGCCTCGACCGACGGCCGCGAGCGACTCTCGTTGGGGCTCAAGAGCATGCGCGTGCTGGGTATCGCAAACCCGGCGGGCCCTGCCTACGAGCCCGGCTCAGAGGGCGGGCGCGTCCCCTCCTGAGCCGTCGGGCGGGGCGCCGCGCGGCCGCCGCTCAGGGACCGTCCGCCAGCAGTTCGAGTACCGCCTCGCCGTAGGTCTCGAGCTTCGTCTCGCCGATGCCACGCACGGCGAAGAGCTGCTCGGGCGTGGCCGGGCGCTGGCGCGCCAGCGCCCGCAGCGTCTTGTTGTCGAAGATCATGAAGGCGGCCAGCCCGCGCTCGTCGGCCTCGCGCTTGCGCCAGGCGCGCAGCAGCTCGAAGCGCGCTTCTTCATCGGGCGTCAGCGGCTCCTCGTCCTCGGGCAGTGCGGCCTTCCTGGGCGCCGGGGCACGCTTTGCGGCGATACGCAGCTCGAAGGGCTCGTCGCCCTTCAGAAACTCGCGCCACCCACCGGCCAGGCGCAGGACGTTGAAGTGGTCCGAATCCTGCATGATCAGGCCGCGCGCCACCAGCCCGCGCTGGACGGCGCGCCACTGCTGCTCGGAGACGTCGCTGCCGATGGCCCAGGTCGAGAGGTTCCAGTGGCCAAAGCGGTGGACCTTGTCGGTCTCCTTGCCGCGCAGCACGTCGATCACGTGGCCGGCGCCGAAGTTCTGCTCGCAGCGGTACACACACGAGAGAAACATCTTGGCCTCGCGCGATGCATCCCACACCTTCGGGGGCTCGATGCAGTTGTCGCAATTGCCGCAGGGCTCTGAGTCCTCGTCGAAGTACGCTAAGAGCTGCTGACGACGACAGCTCGTGCTCTCGCACAGCGCAAGCAGCGCGTCGAGCTTGCCGCGCAAGACGCGCTTGTGCTGCTCGCCCGCCTCGGAGTCCTCGAGCATGCTGCGCTGCTTCACGACATCCTGCAGTCCGTAGACCATCCACGCCTCCGAGGGCTCGCCGTCGCGACCTGCGCGACCGGTCTCCTGGTAGTAGCCCTCGATGTTCTTGGGCAGGTCGAGATGGGCGACGAAGCGCACGTCGGGTTTGTCGATGCCCATGCCGAAGGCGATCGTCGCCACCACGACGACGCCGTCTT
>JBIQMF010000083.1:0-7319 GCA_044463545.1 Solirubrobacterales bacterium | reverse complement strand
CACCCCGGCGGCCCCCGAGGCTGCCGGCGGCGCAGCTCCCCAGCCCGAGGCGCAGGGGCAGGCCGCGCCGCAGCAGCAGGCGGCGCCGCAGGCACCGGCGCAGCAGGCCCCGGCAACACCAACGCCGGCCCCGCAGGCCGGCGGGGCACCGGCGACGGGAGCCGCGCCCGCGCAATAGCGCGGATCGGGGGCGAGCGCGGTGTCCAGACGCCAACCAGAGCCTCAGTGTTTCAACCCTCAACCTACAGTTGAGAGTAGGCAAACAGTCAAGTCATACTTTATGGTTGAGGATGCAACAATCGTTGCCTGAGCTACACGAAGCGGCGCGGAGGCCGTTAATTTGCGCGATATGAACGACTTTGACTACACACCGCAGGGCACCGGCGCTCCCGGGCGCGACGCAGGCAGCTATCTGGCCGTGATCAAGGTGGTCGGCGTGGGTGGCGGCGGCACCAATGCCGTCAACCGAATGGTCGACGCGGGCCTCAAGGGCGTCGAGTTCATCGCCGTCAACACCGACGCTCAGGCGCTGCAGATGTGCGACGCGGACGTCAAGCTCAACATCGGCTCGACGCTGACCAAGGGTCTGGGCGCGGGTGCTGACCCGTCGATCGGCGCCGGCGCAGCCTCCGAGAGCCGCGACGACATCAAGGAAGCGCTGAAGGGCGCAGACCTCGTCTTTGTGACGGCCGGCGAGGGCGGCGGTACCGGTACCGGTGCGGCCCCTGTGATCGCCGAGATCGCCAAGCAGGAGGTCGGTGCGCTGACCGTCGGAGTCGTCACACGACCGTTTTCGTTTGAGGGCAGCCAGCGCGCCAAGCAGGCCGAAGAGGGAATCCAGCGACTGCGCGAGCAGGTCGACACGTTGATCGTGATTCCCAACGAGCGGCTGCTCAGCACCGTCGAGCGCCGCACCTCGATCCTCGACGCCTTCCGCGACGCCGACAACGTGCTGCGCCAAGGTGTCCAGGGAATCACCGACCTGATCACGACCCCGGGTCTCATCAACCTCGACTTCGCCGACGTGCGCACGATCATGCACGACGCCGGCAGCGCACTCATGGGCATCGGCTCGGGCAACGGCGAAGGCCGCGCCAGCGAAGCCGCAAAGAACGCCATCAGCTCGCCGCTGCTCGAAGAGAGCGTCGAGGGTGCCACAGGCATCCTGCTCAACATCACGGGCGGCAAGGAAGTCGGTCTCTTCGAGATCAACGAGGCCGCCGAGATCGTCTCGAGCGCAGCCGATCAGAACGCCAACATCATCTTCGGCGCGGTGATCGACGACGCGCTGGGTGACGAAGTGCGCGTCACGGTGATCGCCACCGGCTTCGACAAGCGCGGCTCTCGCGCGACGTCGAGCCGCGAGTTCGGCAGCGAGCGCAGCTCGCGCCGTCCGCGTCGCGACGTCGGCAGCAAGGACGTCGATCGCGGCTCGCTCTCGATCGATCCCGACGACATCGACGTCCCGGACTTCCTGCGCGAAGACTGAGCACGCTAAGGCTGGGCATCGCCGTGCCCGCCATCCACGATCCGTTGCTGCCCGAAGGACGGGGGCACCTCGAGCACGGGCTTGCCGAGCGGCTGGCAGAGACTGCCCGGCCCGGTCACAGGCTGGCCGGCGTCAGACGTCTTGGTGAGGGTGTCAAAGCCGTCAGCTGGCTGCTCGAGCTCGATCACGCCGACGCAGTGGTGGCCAAGTTCTTCCGCCCTGAAGCCGAATCGCGGATGCAGCGGGAGGTTGGCTTCCACACGGCCTGCACGCTGAAGGATGAGCGGCTTCCGACCCTGCTGGGGGTGCAGGCACCGCAGCCCGGACGACAGCTGGGCGTGGTCCTGACAAGCCACCTGCCCGGCAGGCGCCTGGCCGACCAGTCAAACACCACCCCAGCCCAGAAGCGCCAGACCTACACCCAGGCCGCAACCCTCCTCAAAGCCTTGCATGCCTCCGGCATGCAAGAAGAAGTCGACCAAAAAGACCCCATGAACAAGGGAAAAACCTTGCATGCCTCTGGCATGCAAGGGTTCGGACCCCTCGGCGCCGCAAGAGAGCACGATGACGCCCGCGCCCGGGCCGTCGCCCTGGCCGAAGTTGCGATCGACCGCTGCGCCCGCGCAGAGCCGGAGCTTGCCCCGCCGAAGCGGGTCTTCCGCTGGCTGCGCGAGCGCGCCCAGAGCGTCGACGCCTCGGTCGATCCCGTGCTCTGTCACGGCGACTTCTCGATGTGGAACATGCTCGTCGAGCTGGAGGAGGGGCGGCCCGCGCTCCGCGGGGTGATTGATTTTGAGAGTTCCTACGCCGGCGATCCGTTGATGGACCTGGCCAGCGTCTGGGTGTTGACCGACGCCTGGGGTGCGCCGGGCACGGCGGAGCTCGCCGCCATCGAGGCCGGCTACGGACCGCTGCGCGTCCGGCGCGAGGCAGATTTCGAGTTCTACGTCGCGCTCGAAACACTCAAGCTCTGGTGGTACTACGCCGAGCGCGGCGCCGCGCGCTCAGCGCGCGATGTTGCGGCCTCATTGACCCGCCAGACGGGGCGATAGAGTCGCCTCCCATGACCCCAGAGGAGAACCTGCGGCGGACGCCGCTTTATGAGCGCCACGTCGCTGCCGGAGCAAAGATCGTCCCGTTCGCCGGCTGGGAGATGCCGGTGCAGTACGAAGACGGAATCCGCGCCGAGCACATGCAGGTGCGCGAGCGCGCCGGCATCTTCGACGTCTCGCACATGGGGCAGATCGAGACGACCGGGCCGCAGGCCGAGGCATTCCTGCAGGGCCTGCTCTCCAACGACGTCAGCAAGATCCCGATCGGCGGCGCCCAGTACGCCGTGATCTGCCAGGCCGACGGCGGCATCATCGACGACCTTTTCACCTATCGGCTCGGACCCAGCCGCTACCTCACGGTGACCAACGCCGCAAACCACGCCACCGACTTCGAGTGGTTTGCGGCCAACGCCGGCGGCTTCGACGTCGACGTGATCGACCGCGCCAATG
The DNA here is from genome assembly GCA_044463545.1 of Solirubrobacterales bacterium. GTDB lineage: Bacteria > Actinomycetota > Thermoleophilia > Solirubrobacterales > JACPNS01 > JACPNS01. The sequence goes on along the minus strand of JBIQMF010000083.1, from coordinate 4,328 downwards.
AGTACGCAATGATCGCGCTGCAGGGTCCGCAGGCGCGCGGCGTCCTGCGCCAACTGTTGGCCGGCGGCAAAGAGCCCGAGCGCATGCAGATCGTCGAGAGCACGGTCGGCGGGCACCGGGCGCTGATCGCCGGGACGGGCTACACCGGTGAGGACGGGGTGGAGATCCTCGTCTCGCCGACGGACGCACCCGTGGTCTGGGAGGCGCTCGTGATCGCCGGCGCCAAGCCGATCGGACTGGCCGCGCGCGACACCCTGCGCCTCGAGGTCTGCTTCCACCTCTACGGCAACGACCTGAGCCGCGACACCGACCCGATCTCGGCCGGGCTGGGCTGGGCCTGCGCGCTGGAGACGGACTTCATCGGCGTGGACGCCGTACGTCGCGTCGCCGAGGAGGGTCCTGTACAGAAGCTCGTGCCGTTCGTCTTCACCGCAGCCGGGATCCCGCGCCAGGGGAACCCGGTGCTCCACGACGGGGTCGAGGTCGGCACCGTCACCAGTGGCACGATGTCGCCGTCGCTCGACAACGGCATCGGCATGGCCTACATCAACACCGCGCAGGCACAGCCGGGCGTCGACATCGTCGTCGACGTCCGCGGCAAGCACCGGCCGGCGCAGATCCGTAAGCGTCCGCTCTACGTCAAGCACCCGTGAGTGTCTCGGAGAGCATTAGGATTCCCGACCAACCGACCCCGAAAGGCTGACAAGCAGTGTCGACAGAGAACTATCCAGAAGGTCTGCTCTACCACCCCGAGCACGACTGGGCCCTGATCGAGGGTGACGTCGCGACCTTCGGAATCACCTGGTTTGCACAGGATGCGCTGGGCGAAGTTGTCTTCTTCGAGGCGCCGACGGTCGGAAGCACGGTCGAAAAGGACAAGGCCTACGCCGAGATCGAGTCGGTGAAGGCCGTCTCCGAGGTCGTCGCCCCGCTCTCGGGCGAGATCATCGAGATCAACGAGGCGCTCGAAGGCGCGCCCGAGACGATCAACGAGGACCCTTACGGGGCCGGCTGGATGGTCAAGGTCAGGCTCGCAAATCCCGACGAGACGACCCAGCTGTTGGCGCCCGCCGCCTACGCCGCCTCGCTCTCCTGAGCGACGCCGCGGTTCGCCGCCCGGCGGCGCCATCGCACCTTCTAGAGTTGTCAATAACGTGCAGCCGCCCCCACGGCTGTGAGTTCCACCTCTTCAGAAGGACCGCCCTTGAGTACGTACACGTCTGACACCCCGGACGATCGCGCGCAGATGCTCGCAACGATCGGTGCCGCATCGATCGACGAGCTCTTCGCCGACATCCCCGACTCGGTCAAGCTCGACCGGCCGCTCGACCTGCCCGGTGGCCTGCCCGAGTTCGAGGTCTTCGACCGGCTGGCCGCACTGGCCGAGAAGAACGTCCACGCCGACCGCCAGATCAGCTTCCTGGGCGCCGGGATGTACGACCACTACGTGCCCTCGATCGTCGACTCGATCATCTCGCGCAGCGAGTTCATCACGCCCTACACGCCGTACCAGCCCGAGGTCAGCCAGGGCAACCTGCAGGTCATGTTCGAGTACCAGACGATGATCAGCGAGCTGACCGCGATGGACGTCTCGAACGCCTCCGTCTACGAGGGCCCCAGCGCGATGGCCGCCGCCGGTTACCTCGCGCGCAACGAGAGCGGTCGCAGCAAGTTCGTCGTCTCATCGGCCGTCAACCCGCAGTACCGCCAGACGCTCGTGACCAACGCCTTCGGCTACAACAGCGAAGTCGTCGAGGTCGCCGCCGAGGGCGGGCTGACCAATCCGCAGGAGCTGGCGGCCGTCGTCGACGAAGACACAGCTGCCGTCTTCGTCCAGTACCCGAACTTCTTCGGCAGCATCGAGGACCTGGCAGCGCTGACCGAGGCCGCACACGCCAAGGGTGCGCTGATGGTCTGCGTGGCCGACCCGCTGACGCTGGGCGTGCTGGCGCCCCCGGGCGACTTCGGCGTCGACATCTGCGTCGGCGAGGGCCAGACGCTGGGCAACCGTCTCGACTTCGGCGGGCCTTCGTTCGGCTTCTTCGCCGCGACCAGGAAGCTGATCCGCCGCATGCCCGGCCGCATCGCCGGCGAGACGACCGACGCCGACGGTCGTCGCGGCTGGGTGCTGACGCTGCAGACGCGCGAACAGCACATCCGCCGCGAGAAGGCGACCAGCAACATCTGCACGAGCCAGGCGCTCAACGCGCTGGCCGGCACGATCTATCTCTCCTGGCTGGGCCGCAAGGGCCTCGTCGAGCTGGGTCAGCTGATGCTTGCGCGCACGGCCTACGCGCGCCAGACGCTGGCGGCCGTCCCGGGCGTCGAGCCGCTCTTCGACGCGCCGGTCTTCCGCGAGTTCGCGGTCAAGCTCGACGCCCCCGTTCAGGCGGTGCTCGACCAGCTGGCGCTCGACGGCATCGGCGGCGGTTTCGACCTCAGCGTCGACTATCCCGAGCACGGGGAGGCCCTGCTCATCGCCATCACCGAGAAACGCTCAAAGGAGCAGATCGACCTGCTGGCCGAGCGCCTCGGCGTTGCCGTGGCCAGCGCCAACACCACGGAGGTGGTCGCATGAGCCACGCAGAGACCCCGATGCAGGCCGAGCAGGCCACGACGATCTTCGAGAAGTCAAAGCCGGGCCGCCGCGCGGCGACGCTGCCCGAGCTCGACGTCCCCGCCGTTGACGCCGCCGACGTGTTGCCGGCCGGCAGCCTGCGGGACACCCCGGCGCGCCTGCCCGAGATCGCAGAGCCCGAGATCGTGCGGCACTACAACCGCCTCTCGCGTCGCAACTTCGACCTCGACTCCGGCTTCTACCCCTTGGGTTCGTGCACGATGAAGCACAACCCCAAGCTGCACGAGCGCGCGGCCGCGCTGCCGGGATTCTCCCGCCTGCACCCGCTGCAGCGCGACGACGCCGCCCAAGGTGCGCTCGAGCTGATGTACAACCTCGAGCGCTCGCTCTCCGAGATCACCGGCATGCCACACGTCTGCCTGCAGCCGGCCGCCGGCAGCCAGGGTGAGCTGGCCGGGGTGCTGCTGACCAAGGCCTACCACGAGGACCGCGGCGAGCACCGCACGAAGGTGCTGGCGCCAGACACCTCACACGGCACCAACCCGGCGACGATCACGATGGCCGGCTACGAGACGGTCAAGGTCGCGACCAACGAGCGCGGCGGGGTGGATCTCGACGACCTGCGCGAGAAGGCCACCAGCGACGTCGCCTGCCTCATGCTCACGAACCCCAACACGCTGGGGCTCTTCGACGAGAACATCGAAGAGATCGCCAAGATCATGCACGACGTCGGCGCCACGCTCTACTACGACGGCGCCAACCTCAACGCCGTGATGGGGATCACGAGGCCGGGAGACATGGGCTTTGACATCGTGCACATGAATCTGCACAAGACCTTCACGCAGCCGCACGGCGGTGGCGGCCCCGGCAGCGGCCCGATCGCCGTGTCCGACCGCATCGCGCCCTATCTGCCGAATCCGCGCATCGTCGAGGACGCCGGAAGCTTCCGGCTCGAGAGCAGCTCCGACAAGTCGATCGGACGCCTGCGCGGCTTCCTCGGCAACTTCGGGGTCTTCGTGCGCACCTATGCCTACATCCTCTCGCTGGGTGGGGAGGGCCTCAAGGCGGCCTCCGAGACGGCGGTGCTGAACGCCAACTACATGCTGGCTCGCGGCAGGCAGTCAGAGCGCGTCGCCCGCTACCTGCCCGTCGAGTTCGACCGGACCTGCAAGCACGAGTACGTGCTCAGCGCCCAGGGCGCCAAGAGCGAGCTGGGCATCCAGGCGACCGACATCGCCAAACGCCTGCTCGACCTCGGCTACCACCCGCCGACGATCTACTTCCCGTTGCTCGTCGACGAGGCGATGATGATCGAGCCGACCGAGACGGAGACGATGGAGACGCTCGACGGCTTCATCGACGCCATGGAGCAGATCCTCGAGGAGGCCGAGCGCGACGCCGACTTCGTGAAGAATGCGCCCTACACGACCCCCGTGCGACGCCTCGACGAGGCCGGCGCTGCCAGAAACCCCCTCGTCACGCAGCCGCTCGACGAGCTCCCCTGAGGGCGCCGGGCGTTCGTGACGGATCACCGGGCCCGGCGCGTCAGCAGGCCCGGCCGGTCAGCAGGCCCGTCCGGTCAGCGAGTCCGGCGCGTCGGCGAACGCGCCGCTTCAGGACGAGCCTGACTCTGCCAGCAGCTTCTTGATGTCGGCGGCGACCTCTTCGCTCGTGGCCGACTGCTGCCACATCAGTACGACCTCGCCGTCGCGGTCCACGGCGTAGCGGAAGGGGCTGTGGGCGACGTCGT
>JBIQMF010000082.1:0-7389 GCA_044463545.1 Solirubrobacterales bacterium | reverse complement strand
CAAGCAGCTGACGCACGAGGTGCAGGGCGACGGTCGCGGCGCGCTCCTGGATGTCGCGTCGCCGGCCCGGCAGCACAAGCCCAAGCTCACGAGAGCGCCCGTCACGCGCGGCGGCGAAGAAGTGCACGGTGCCGACCGGCTTCTCCTTCGTGCCGCCGTCGGGTCCGGCGATCCCGGTGATCGAGACGCTGAAGTCGGCGTCGAAGGCTTCGATGGCGCCCAGCGCCATCGAGCGGGCGACCTCGGGCGAGACGGCCCCGTGCTCGTCGAGCTCATGCTGCGGCACCGAGAGCACGCGCGCCTTGGCGCTGTTGGCGTAGGTCACGGCGCTGCCCTTGAAGAAGCTCGATGCGCCGGGCACCTCCGTCAGCCGGTCGGCAAGCAGCCCGCCTGTGCAGGACTCGGCCAGCGCCAGCGAGCGTCCGTCGAGCAGGCGGACGATCTGCTGGTCGACGGTCTCGGCGCTGCGCGAGAAGATGGCCTCGCCGTACTGCGCCTCGAAGGCTGCCACCAGAGCCACGCGGCGGTCGTGTTCGTCGGGGCGATGGCTGATCAGGATCTCCATCTCCCCCTTGCGCAGGCAGGTCGTGATCTCGAGGTCACCGAGTCCGTGCTCGGCGTCGAAGTCGCGCAATGTCTTTGCGATGTCGCTCTCAGGGATCCCGATCATCCGCACCATCTGTTCCTCGTGCACGAATGTGCGGCCGGCCAGCTCGCGGAAGACGGCAGTCTCGACGGCCTCCTTCCAGATCTTCTGCAGTTCGGCCGGAGGACCGGGCAGGACGATGACGACAGGCCCCGAGCCGTTGCCGTGCGTCACGACAAGTCCCGGCGCCGTGCCTGCAGGCCCGAGGATCTCCGCGCCCTCGGGCACCATCGCCTGCTTGCGCGATCCGGCCTCGAGCGCCTCAGGGTCCCAGCTCATGCGCACAGCGAAGCCCTCGACGATTTCGGTCACCTTCTGCAGCGTCGGCTCGTCGAGCACCAACTCGCGGCCGCAGAAGTCGGCGACGATGGCCGCCGTCATGTCGTCGGCCGTGGGACCAAGACCTCCAGTGGTGCAGATGAGGTCAACGCCCTGATCCCGCATGAAGTCGAGCTGCGCGCGGATGTCCTCGGGGCGGTCACGACAGATCGTGATGTGGACAAGGTCAAACCCCCACTCGCGCAGCGCCTCGGCAAGCCACGGGCCGTTGCGGTCGCTGATGCGCGCAGTCAGAACCTCGGTGCCGGTGACGATCACGCCGGCGCGTAGCTGGCGCGACCGACTCACGAGCCCGAGCCCCCGAGCAGCGCGACGAGCAGCGCGATGAAGACGACGATCACCACCACGGCGGCCAGCGCCGCCAGGCGTCTGCGCCGCGCGCTCTCGTCGTCAACCAGGCGGGTGGAGGGCAGGTCCTCCTCGCTGAAGCCGCTGACGGCGCGGTAGTCGTCGACGAGTTGGCGTGCGTCGAGGCCCAGGTAGTCGGCGTAGGTCCGCAGGAAGCTCTTCACGTAGGCCTGACCCGGGAGCAGGTCGTACTCCTCGTTCTCAAGCGCGCGCAGGTACTTGGCGCGGATCTTCGTCGCCTCTTCGACCTCGTGTACGTCGATCCTGAGCGACATCCGTCGCTCTCGCAGAGTCTCCCCGATCTCGCTCATCGCGGATATCTAAGCGGATTTCGTCAAAGAGTTGACAGGCGGCTCAGTCGCCGGTGGTCAGGTTGTGCTGGGCCGTGTGCTCATCGGTACTCTGCACCAGCACTTCTTCGGACTCCGGCAGCTGGGCCTCGCCCGAGAGCATGGCCAGCACGCGCGGCAGATCGGCCTCGGAGATCAGTACCTGCCTGGCCTTCGAGCCCTCATAACCGCTGATCACGTTGCGGCGCTCCATCATGTCGATGAGGCGGCCGGCGCGCGTGTAGCCGACGCGCAGACGGCGCTGCAGCATCGATGTGGACGCGCTACCCATCTGCACGACGGTGCTGATGGCTTCGCCCAGCAGGTCGTCCGTGTCGGGGTCAAGACCGTCGCGCTCGCTCGACTCCTCTTCCGGCGCGTCGAGCAGCTCGTCCTGAAACTCAGGCTCGCCCTGGGCGCGCCAGAAGTCAGTGAGCTTGATGATCTCATCCTCGGTCACGTAGGCACCCTGGATGCGCTGCAGCTTTGATGAGCCGATCGGGCTGAAGAGCATGTCGCCCTGACCAAGCAGCGACTCCGCGCCGTTCTGGTCGAGGATCACGCGTGAGTCGGTCTGGCTCGAGACGGCGAAGGCGATGCGCGAGGGCACGTTGGCCTTGATCATCCCGGTGATGATGTCGGCCGACGGCCGCTGGGTGGCGAGCAAGAGGTGGATGCCGATGGCGCGCGCCTTCTGCGCCAGGCGGATGATGGCGTCCTCGACCTCGCCCGGTGCGACCATCATGAGGTCGGCGAGCTCGTCAATCACGCAGAGGATGTACGGCAGGGTCGGCTCGCCCTCTTTCTTGCGGCGTTCGTTGAGCTCGACGATGTTGCGGCACTTGTAGGCGCTCATCAATGTGTAGCGCTGCTCCATCTCGCGGATCAGGTTGGCCAGCACGTTGGCGGCCATACGCGGGCTCGTGACGACGGGCGTCAAGAGGTGCGGGATCTGCTCGTAGAGGTTGAGTTCCACCTGCTTGGGGTCGACGAGCACGAGCTTGACCTCGTTGGGCGTCGAGCCCAGCAGAATCGAGCAGAGCAGCGTGTTGATGCAGCCCGACTTGCCGGCTCCGGTGGTGCCGGCCACGAGCAGGTGCGGCATCTTTGCGATGTCGGTGCCGATGGCCTTGCCGGCGATGTCCTTGCCCAGCCAGACCGACACCGGCGACCAGTCCTTGGGGAGCGGCTGATAGACGTCGCCCAGGCGCACCATTGCGCGGTTGACGTTGGGCACCTCGACGCCGACGGCCTGCTTGCCGGGAATCGGCGCGAGGATGCGGATGTCGGTGCTGGCCAGGGCGTAGGCCAGGTCATCCTTGAGGTTTGCGACCTTTGACATCTTCGTGCCCGGCGCAAGGCGCAGTTCGAAGCGCGTGACGTGCGGGCCGGCGACGGTACCGACGAGTTTCGACTCGATGCCGAAGTTGCGGAAGGCTTCGATGAGCTGCTGGGCCAGCTTGTCCTGGCTCTCACGGCTGGCCTTCTGCGGACGGTTGTTCGAGCGTTCGAGCAACTTGGCCTTGGGCATGCGGTAGGCGATCTCATCGGCCGCGGTGACGTTTGCGGCCTTGCCGACGCGGATCGGCGCCTCTTCGTCGCCCTCCGGTGGCAGGACGGGATCGGGCTCAAGCTCGGGCTCGACGAGTTCAACGTCTGCTGCCGGAGAGTCTTCCTCCGGCTCATCCTCCACCTCGTGGGCCGGCAGCTCGGCCTGGACCGGGGCGGCTTCGACGTGTGTCGCGCGCACGACCGGCTCAACGCCCACGGGCTCGGGCGGCAGTACGGGCTCTCGGGCCGTCTGCGCCTGTTGGCTGAGTTTGCGCGCGGCCGCAGTCTCGCCGCGCGGCTCAGCGACGGGGCGGCGGAAACGCTCGAGCGCATCGATCAGTCCGTGGCCCAGCTCAACGAGCGGCGTACCCCAGAGCTGCAACGCGCCGATCACGAACAGTGCAACGGCGACGATCGCGGCGCCAACGCCGCCCAGGAGTTTGGCCACGGGCCACCAGAGAGCTTCGCCCAGCAGTCCGCCGTGCCCGCGGTACCACTGCGGGTCGAAGGCGTCGTGCGATTGCGGCGTATCTGCGCCCAGGCCTGCAAGTCCAGCAGCCAGCGCCAGCAGGATGCCAGCGGCGATCATGGCGCAGGCCGGCCAGCGGAAGGCACGTGGCGGCAGGGCGCTCCGCGTGACGGCCACAAACCCGCCCGCCGCCAGGGCCAGCGGGACGAGGTATGCGCCCTCTCCGATGAGGTACTCGAGCGCGGTCACGAGCGCGTCGCCCAGCTTGCCGCCCTGCCAGCCCAGGTAGAGCACGAAGGCGAAGAAGACCGCCGCGGCCATCAGCGCAAGGCCGATGGCGTCGAGGTGCTGCTGGCTCGTCAACGACTGCGACTGGCGCTGCGGCGGCGCCTTTCGCGGCCCACGCGTCTTTGCCGCGCCGCGGCCCGCCGGGGTCTTCCGCGAGGCCGCAGCCGTCTTTGCGGCGGGCCTTGCCTTCCTGGTGTTCTTCTTCACTTTTGTCGCCATAGCTACTGGCGACTCCTTCGACGGTGCCGGCGCTAAACCTCTACAACGACTGGCAGCACCATCGGCCGACGCTTCGTGCGTTCGTAGACGAGGCGCGCGACGTTGTTGTGCAGTTTCTCGCGCAGCTCCGGCTCGGAGACGCCTTCGCTGCCCTGCACCTTCTTGGCGAGGTCGGCGATGGCGTCCTCGACCGTCAGGCGCAGGTCGCCCAGCATGTCGTCGGCGTCGTCCATGAAGGGAACGCCACGGAAGATCACTTCGGGCTCAGAGACCGACTCGCCCGAGGTTTCAGAGACCGTGACGACAACGATGAAGACACCGTCGTTGCTGAGCATGCGCCGGTCGCGCAGGGCGACATCCTCCACGTCGCCGACCTCGAGCCCGTCGACGAAGATCATGCCGCTTTTGGTGCGCTCGCCGACGCGGGCGCCGAGGCCGTCGATCTCGAGCGGCAGGCCGTTCTCGAGCCGGAAGATGTCGGACGGGTCGACGCCGACCTCCTCGGCCAGGCGCGAGTGCAGCACGAGTCGTTGGTGGTCGCCGTGGATCGGCATGACGTAGCGCGGCTTCGTCAGGTTGATCATCATCTTCAGCTCCTCGCGGTAGCCGTGACCGGAGGCGTGGATCGGTTCGTCCTTGGCCGTGATGACGGTCGCGCCGATGTGGAAGAGGCGGTCGATCGTCTCGTTGACTGCGCGCTCGTTGCCGGGCACGGGCGACGCCGAGAAGATCACGGTGTCCCCGGAGTGCAAGGTGATCTGCGGGTGGTCGTTGTTGGCCATGCGGCGCAGCGCCGAGAGCGGCTCACCCTGACTTCCGGTGCAGATGATCACGAGGTCGTCGTCCGGGTAGTCGTCGATCTCCTTGATCTTGATCATCTGGCCCTCGTGGGCGTAGATGTGGCCGAGCTTGCTGCCGATGGCAAAGTTGCGACGCATCGAGCGACCGATCAGCGCCACCTTGCGGTCAAAGGCCGCCGCCGCGTCGATCACCTGCTGGACTCGGTGGATGTTGCTGGCGAAACTGGTGACGAGAATGCGGCCCTCACAGCGCGAGAAGGCTTCCTCGAGGTGCGGCCCGATCGAGGATTCGCTGGGCGCGATGCCGGGCCGGTCGGCGTTCGTGGAGTCGCCGCAGAGCAGCAGCAGCCCCTCCTGCCCCAGTTCTGCCAGGCGCGACATGTCGGTCGGCAGCCCGTCGACCGGCGTCTGGTCGAACTTGTAGTCACCGGTCAGCAGGATCGTGCCGAGCTCGGTGCCGACAACGACGGCGCAGGCGTCGGGGATCGAGTGCGAGACATGGATCAGCTCGAGCTCAAAGGGCCCTGCCTCCCAAGGCTCGAGCGTCGGCTTGGCGATCACGTCGACGGCGTCGGCCAGCTTGTGCTCGTCGAGCTTGGAGCGCGCCATCTCGGCCGTCAACGGGGCGGCGTACACCGGCGGCGTCTCTTCGGGGAAGATTTCGCGGATCACGTAGGGCAGCGCGCCGATGTGGTCTTCGTGGCCGTGCGTGATGACGATGGCTTCGACGTCGTCGGCGCGGCCACGCAGGTAGTCGAAGTCGGGGAGCACAAGGTCGATACCCAGCATCTCCGCCGTCGGGAACATCAGTCCGGTGTCGATGATCACGATGCGGCCGTCCTGCTCGACGACCGTCATGTTCTTGCCGATCTCGCCCAACCCGCCGAGCGGCAGGACCCGCACTGTGGCGCTCACTGAGCGACCGCTCCCAGCAGGCCGAGCTCGGCCATCGCGGCGCGCACGGTGGCCGTCTCGGTCTCATCGAGGTCCACGTAGGGCAGGCGCACGTGGCCGGCGGGCAGGCCCAGCAGCTTCAGCGCCGCCTTGTTCGAGGCAGCCGCCGGTGCGATGGCAAGCGCGGCAAAGAGTCCAAGCAGCGATTCGTGGATGGCTCCCCGCTCGTCGGGCTCGTCGACCATGCGGCGGAACTGCCTGCCCACGATGTGGCTGGCGGTCAGCACCCCGCCGCTGCCACCCATGTCAAGAACGCGGGCGAAGACCTCGTCGTTGCCTGCGTAGAGCTTGAGGCCGTCGATCATCGCCAGGTTGTCGTTGTTGGCCTGCTTGACGCCGACGACGTTGTCGCAGCGGGCCGCAATTTCGGCCAGAAGGTCGTTGGGCATGTCGCTGCCCGTACGCTGCGGGATGTTGTAGAGCAGGATCGGCAGGTCAGTCGCAGCCGAAACTGCGTCGAAGTGCGCAAGCAGTCCGCGGCGCGACGGCCGGTTGTAGTACGGGTTGACGGCCAGAATCCCGTCGATCCCCAGGGCCGATGCGCGCTCGGTCAACTCGCAGGCGTGGCGGGTGTCGTTGGAGCCGGTACCGGCGATGACCGTGAAGCCCGCCGGCGCGGCATCGGCCGCCAGCTCGATCACGCGCAGGTGCTCCTCGTCGGTCATCGTCGAAGCCTCCCCCGTCGTGCCGGCGACGACAATGCCGTCGCTGCCGTTTGCGGCCAGGTGGTCGATCAGCTGCGCGAAGGCCGCTTCGTCGACTGCGCCGTCGGCGTCGAAGGGCGTGACGACAGCGGTGATGACTGTTCCGAGCTCGGGCATGGCACAAGCATACGCGTCGCCGCAGCGACGGGCCGGCTCAGAGCAGCTGCTCGAGCCCGACGGTGATGGCGTCGGGCAGCTCGCCGACCTTGCGCACGGCCAGCAGCACCCCGGGCATGAAGGACTCGCGTGAGTAGGTCTCGTGGCGGATGCTCAACGTCTGGCCCGTCTGGCCGAAGGTGACCTCCTGGGAGGCGATCACCCCGGGCAGGCGGACCGAGTGGATGGGCTCGTGGACATTTCCGCCGGCCGCCTCGATCAACTCCTTCGTGCGAATGGCCGTGCCGCTGGGCGCATCGAGCTTGGCCGGGTGGTGCAGCTCGACGATCTCGCACTCGGGCATGTGCTGCGCGACGGTCTTGGCGAGTTCCATCAGCATCACCGCGCCGATCGCGAAGTTGGGTGCGAAGAAGAGTTTGCCCTCCCCCGCTCCGGCCAACTGGTGAAAGTCGACCCCAGTCGTCCCGATCACGCAGTGTGTGCCAGAAGCGACGATCTTGCGCGCGTTCTCGAGCGCTGTGTCGGGCCGCGTGAAGTCAACCACGACGTCGGCGTCTGCGAGCACATCGTCGAGCGTTGTGCCCAGCGCAGGATCGGCCTTTCCGATCAGCTCCATGTCTGCGGC
>JBIQMF010000081.1:0-7412 GCA_044463545.1 Solirubrobacterales bacterium | reverse complement strand
AGGGGTTTTCGGGGCTGGGATCCTCTTGCATGCCGGAGGCATGCAAGAGGGGGCGCTGGTGCCAACGTCAATGTGGGCGAGTACGCGCCGGCTTTGGCCGGTGCGTCAGGCCACTGCCAGGTGGTCGGTGCCGCCGGGGCCTTCGTCGTAGATGCGGCTGACCGGGCCGGCTGCGCGCGGCGGGCCGAACTCGCCCGGCATCTGGTGGCCGGGCTCGAAGCCGACGGCGATGGCCGCCTTCTGCAAGACGTTGGCCGCAGCGGCCAGCTCGTCCTGCTTGTGCGAGGCCATCACGGCGCAGCGGATGCGGCTCATGCCGTCGGGCACCGTCGGCGGGCGGATCGCCTGCGCGAAGACGCCGCGCTCAAGCGCTTCGGTCGACATCTTCACCGCCAGCTCAGGCTCACCGATCACGAGCGGAACGATCTGCGTCGCCTCGTTGCCGCTGCGTTCGGCATCGACGTCGAAGCCGCGGCGCTGCAGCTCGCGACGGAAGAATTCGGCGTTCTGGCGCAGTCGCGCGACGCGACGCGGCTGCTCGATGAGAATCTCAAGCGCCTCAGCTGCGGCGGCCACGACCGGCGGGGCGGGGGCGGTGCTGTAGATGAAGCTGCGCGACGTGTTGACGAGGTAGCGCGCCATCTGCGTGTCGCAGGCGGCGAATGCGCCGTAGGCGCCCAGCGCCTTGCTGAGCGTGCCGACGATCACGTCGACCTCGCCGGTCAGCCCGGCGGCCGCCACGGCGCCTTCGCCGCGCATGCCGGTCGTCCCGGTGGCGTGGGCCTCGTCGACGACGACGCGGACGTCGTGGTTGTTGGCCAGCTCGACGATGCCTTCGAGCGGCGCCACGTCGCCGTCCATCGAGAAGACGCTGTCCGTGACGATGAGGCTGGCGCGTCCGCGCGCCTGCCTCAGCCCCCACGCCAGGTGTTCGAGATCGCCGTGGTCGTAGATGAATGTCTCGGCGCGCGAGAGGCGGCAGCCGTCGACGATCGACGCATGGTTGAGCTCGTCGGAGAAGATCACCTCGCCGGGCTGGCTGAGCGCCGGGATGATGCCGGCGTTGGCCATGTAGCCGCTGCCGAAGAGCAGTGCCGCCTCGGTCCCCTTGAACTCGGCGATGCGTGACTCGAGCCTGCGGTGGACGGTCATGTTGCCACTGATCAGACGCGAGCCGGAAGAGCCGACGCCCCAGCGCCGCGCCGCGTCGGCGGCAGCCTCGCGCACGCGTGGGTGGTCGGCAAGCCCCAGGTAGTTGTTCGAGCACATCACCAGGACGGGTTTGCCGTCGAGCAGAACACGCGCCCCCTGCGGGCCGCTGATGAGGCGCATCCGGCGATACAGGCCCCGGTCCTCGAGCGCGCTGAGATGCAGTTCGATGTCAGTCAATTTTCAGACCCTCCATGACGCCCCGTGCTCCCCTGGTGACGGGCCCCCGGCGAGGGGCCCCAGACAGCATCAAAATTAATCCCCTGCTCGGACGCCCAAGCGCACAGATGCAGGGATTTTCAGTGGTCGAAGCCATGGTCGTGGTCGTCGCCGGGAGGCGCCTCGTGCGGCTCGATTGCGAGCTCCTGCTCCATCTGCCGGATCTCGCTGCGTTGGGCGTCGGCGATGTGTCTGGCCAGTCTCGCAAGTTCTTCGTCCTGGCCGTGCTGCTTGAGGCCGTCGGCCATCGCGATGGCGCCGTCGTGGTGGGGGACCATCATCGACATGAAGCGCTTGTCGAAGTCGTCGGTCGTGCGCAGATCCTCGATGTCGTGCGCCATCTCGTAGCTGTCGATTCCGATCGTGCCGACGCCGTGTCCGGCGGCCGCCAGCCGGGCATCAATCTCGCGCATCATCTCGATCTCAGCGGTCTGCGTGCGGATAATCTCGGCCGAGAGTTGGCGCACGAACTTCGATTTCGCCCGCTCGTCGGCGACCATCGCCATCTCCACCGCGCCCTCGTGATGGGCGATCATGCCGGCGATCCAGGCGCGGTCGTACTCGCCGCCGCTCGAAACCTCCACGCCCTCCGGCGACAGCTCACGCGGAGCCTCACCACAGGACAGCAGCGTCAGCGCGCAGAGCAGGATCAGCAGCGTGCCGGGGCGCCGCAGGATCATCGACCCTCCCAGTTGGGCGCACGCTTCTCGGCGAAGGCGCGCACACCCTCCTGGAAGTCTCGAGAGAGGAAGCAGGAGCGCCGCAACTCGGCCAGTTCGCGTTCGAGCTCCTCGTCGATCGGCGCGTGCGCCACGAGTGCGTTGATCACGCGCTTGTTGCCCTGCAGCGAAAGCGGCGCGTTGGCCGCGATCGACTCGGCCATCATCACGGCGTCGGTGGCGACCGCGTCGGCCTGGCGCACGTGGTTCACAAGGCCCCATTTGAGCGCGCGGTCGGCCGTGATGTGCTGGGCGGTGAAGAAGAGCTCGCGTGTCCTCGACGCGCCGATCGTGCCGATGAACTTGTCGAGCCCGTCGTAGCTGTAGACCAGCCCCAGCCTGGCCGGGGGCATGCCCAGCTTGGCGTTCTCATCGCAGATCCGGATGTCAGTCGAGAGCGCAAGCTCGAGGCCGCCGCCGATCGTGTGGCCGTTGAGCGCGCCGATCGTCGGGAAGGGGAACGAGCTGACGGCCTCGATGGCTGCCGTGAAGGGGTGCGCGACGAGCTTCTCGGCCTCTTCGGCGAAGCGGTCGTCGGGCAGCCCGCCGATGTCGTACCCGGCGCTGAAGACGCTGCCGGTGCCGGTGATGATGAGGCAGCGCGCATCGATCGACGGGACGGTCTGGGCAATCGCGTCGAGAATCTCCTGATCGAGCGCGCCACGCTTGTCCGGGTTGTCGATGCGCAGACGCGCAACGTGCGGCGCGGGCTCGTCGTAGACCAGTTTGCCGCTGGCAAGCTCGCGGCGGCCTGCGGCTTCAGAAGGCTCGCTTGACATGGCCTGAGGTTATTGCGCTGCGGCCGGCGGCCGCGCGGCGTGCTGCAGACGGCACCTGGGCCGCACTACTCGAGCACAATCAGCACGTCACCCTCGGTGACGGACTGGCCTTCGCTGCAGCGGATCTCCTTGACCACGCCGTCGTCCTCGGACTCGACCGGCATCTCCATCTTCATCGATTCGAGAATCACGACGGTGTCACCGTCCTCGATCTCGTCGCCGACTGCGACCTCGATCTTCCAGACGGTGCCGGTGATGTGGGCTTCGATTTCGGTCATGTTTCCTCGTTGCGGTCGGGGTCAGAATCCGTGTCGTGGACGCCTGACAAGATACCCCGCAAGATGGCGGAGCAGCAGACAGAAGGTGGAGGGTCGGCCGTGGTCGGACACGCCCTGGTCGCGGCCTACAACGAGGCCGACCGCATCACCGACACCGTGTCGGCGCTGACGGCCGCATTTCCGGGTGTCACCGTCGTCGTGGCCGACGACGGATCAACGGACGCGACCGGCGAGCTTGCCCGTGCGGCGGGCGCCGTGGTCGTCGGCGGCGCCGAGAATCTCGGCAAGGGCGGGGCGGCGACGCTGGCCGCCGAGTATGCGCTGGCCGAGGGTCCGACTGCCCCCGGCGCCGTCGTTCTTCTGGCCGATGCCGACCTCGCGCGCTCTGCCGAGCAGCTGCGACCGCTGGCGGAGGCCGTGGCCGCCGGAGACGCCGACCTCGCGGTGGCGATGTTCGCAAGCCGCGTCGGCGGCGGGTTCGGGCTGGCGCTGGGCTTTGCGCACTGGGCCATCAGGCGTCGTTGCGGGCTTGAGACCGCGGCGCCGATCTCGGGCCAGCGTGCGCTCAGCTATGCCGCGCTAGACGCCGTGACACCGTTCCACGACGCATTCGGGATGGAGATCGGAATGACCGTCGACGCCGTGCGCGGCGGCTTCACGGTCAAGGAGATCGAACTCGAGCTCGCGCACCGCGCGACCGGCAGAACATTGGCCGGCTTTCGCCATCGCGGACGCCAGCTGCGTGACTTCATCAAGGTCTACCGCCGGCTCGGCAGGAGGTCGCGCTGAATGATCCTCGCGATCGACGAAGGCACCACTGGCAGCAAGGCGCTGCTGCTGGGCCCGGACGGACGCATCGTCGCCGAGCGCCAGCACGAGTTCACGCAGCACTTTCCGCAGCCCGGCTGGGTCGAACACGACGCCGATGAGATCTGGCAGGTGACGAGCGGCGTGGCCGCCGAGACGCTGGCCGCCGCCGGCGTGCGCGCCACCGACCTCAAGGGGATCGGCATCACCAACCAGCGAGAGACGGTCGTCGTCTGGGACCGCAGCAGCGGCGATCCGTTGCACCGTGCCATCGTCTGGCAGGACCGCCGTACGGCCGAGCGCTGTCAGGAGCTCCTGGCAGCCGGCCACGCCGAACTCGTCCGCAGCCAGACCGGACTGACGATCGACCCCTACTTCTCGGCCAGCAAGATCGAGTGGCTGCTCAAGAACGCCCCGGCGCTGCGCGGGCGCCCGCAGTCCGAGCTCTGCTTCGGGACGATCGATTCCTGGCTGGCCTTCAAGCTGACGGGCCGGCACGTGACCGACTACACCAATGCATCGCGCACGATGCTCTTCGACATCAATCGTCTGCAGTGGTCGCCCGAGCTGTGCGAGCTCTTCGGCGTCGACCCCGTCAGCCTCCCCGAGGTGCAGCCGAGCCTCTCCGTCTTCGGCGAGACCGACCCCGGGCTGCTGGGCGGCGCGTCGATTCCACTGGGTGGCATCGCCGGCGATCAGCAGGCGGCACTCTTCGGCCAGGCCTGCTTCACGGCCGGCGCGGCCAAGAACACCTACGGCACCGGGAGTTTTGTGCTCATGAATGTCGGCGACGCCGCGCCGCCGCCAGCCGACGGGCTCGTCGGCACGCTGGCATGGGGTACCGCCGAGACAGCGACCTACGCCTATGAGGCCAGCGTCTTCGTCTCGGGCGCCGCCGTGCAGTGGTTGCGTGATGGTCTCGGTCTCCTGCCCGACGCGCAGGAGACAGAGAGCCTTGCGCGCTCGCTCGACTCCAACGACGGCGTCTACTTCGTGCCGGCGCTGACCGGCCTCGGCTCGCCGTGGTGGGACGCCGACGCAAGAGGCGCCGTGATGGGCATCACGCGCGGCACCACGCGCGCGCACCTGGCGCGCGCCGCGCTCGAAGCCATGGCCTACCAGACCGTCGACGCCGTGCGCGCCATGGAGGCGGCGTCCGGCGTCGCGCTGGCCGAACTGCACGCCGACGGCGGTGCCGTCGCCAACCACTGGCTGATGCAGTTTCAGGCGGACGTGCTGGGCGTACCGGTCGTCGTGCCAAGGATCACTGAGACGACGGGCTTCGGCGCCGGCATGATGGCCGGGATCACGGCCGGAAGCTGGACGGCGTCGGAGGTCGAGTCGCTCTGGCAGGAGCAGTACCGCTTCGAGCCGCAGATGCAAGAATCGACGCGCGCGGCGCTGCTCCTGGAGTGGGCCAGGACGCTCGAGAGCGTGCGCGGACGAGGAAAACCCGGCGACGGTCAGGAGTAACTGAAGCTGATGGCAAAAATGAAGGAACAGGTCTACGTCGACGAACGCGACGCCGCCGGCATGGAGGTCTACCACCGCCGCGTGCGCGAGCACCGGCCCAGCGCCATGTACGACCTAGTGCGCGTGATCATGACCGCAAGCTACGGGGCGCTCGACCGCGTTTCGGCGATCGACGCACACCACGTCCCGCGCGCCGGTGGCACGATCTTCGTGCCCAACCACTTCTCCTTCATCGACCACTTCTTCACCGGCATTCACCTGCGCCGCAAGCTGCAGTTCATGGCCAAGAGCCAGCTCTTCAAGCCGCCGATGGACTTCGTCTACAGCCACGGTGGCGTTTTTCCGGTGATGCGCGGCAAAGGCGACGACGAGGCCTTCGTCACGGCGCAGGCCATCCTTGACCGCGGCGGAGTTGTGCAGATGTACGCCGAGGGCGGCCGCTCGCGCGACTACTACCCGACCGTCGCCAAGCGCGGCGCCGGTCAGCTGGCGCTGACCAGCGGCGCCCCGGTGGTGCCGGTGGCGATCTACGGCTCGCAGTTCATCCGCGACGTCAAGCGCCACTGGTTTCCCAAGGTCGTCGTGCAGTACGGCCGTCCCGTGCAGTTTTCGCAGATCGCAGAGCCCACGCGCGAGCAGCAACAGCTCGTCTCCGATGAGATCTTCCGGCGCGTGACCGAGATGTGGTGGCAGCTCGACGCCGTCTACGAGCCCAAGTGGCGCCGTGCCGAGCGCGAGAAGACGGGCGAACAGCCGCGGCGCCCCGAGGACGCCGACTAGTACGCGTCCTCGAGCTGAGCGAACTGTTCAGCGTCGTGTCCGGCGATCACGAGCGCGTCGGGCGCCTGCTCCTGGAAGGCCTTGATCTCGCCGACCGAGCGCTTGAACTTGTGTTCGTCGGCCAGGATCAGCGGCAGCACGCCTTCGAGCGAGCGCCGCGTGTAGATGGCGTCGCCGGCGATCAGGCACTGGCGCCCCCGCAGGCGTAGCAGCACGCCCATGTGGCCGTAGGTGTGGCCGGGCGTTGAGACGAGCACCACGCTGCCGTCGCCGAAGAGGTCGAAGGTGCGCTCGAAGCTGGCGTGGCGGGTGGCTGCCTCGGCCTCGAAGTCGACGAGGCGGAAGTCGTGGTCTGCGGCGTACTGGCTGGTGACGTAGCCGCGCAGCGCCGGTTTGCTGGCGTGGGCGCTTCGCCACTCGTCCTTGGCGACGACGACCACGCAGTCCTTCAGCGCGTCGAGGCTGCCGGCGTGGTCGACGTGGAGGTGGGTCATCACGACGACGTCGATCTCGTCGGCGGCGAGGCCGAGTTGCTTCAGGCGTGCTGGCAGGGGCTGCTCTTCTGTGGCGCGCAGGCCGTACATGCGGGCGGCTGTTGCGCCCACTGCTGCCTTGACGTCGTGGGTGACGCCTGCCGGCAGGCCGGTGTCGATGAGGATGTTGCCGGCCGTCGGGTGCGCCACGAAGAAGATCGGGCAGGGGGTCCAGAAGGCGAAGTTCTTGCGTGCACCGCGCCAGAGTCCGCGCAGCTTGGCCAGCGGCTGATCGATGCGCTCCAAAAAGCCGGCCGGAACGCCCATCTCGCCGGTCGAGAACGGCCGCAGCGTCACTGCGGACCCGGCGCTGCCGCCGGGCAGAGGCTCGGTGATGGTCGGGACACCTTTTGGCTGCATGGGGCAAAGCTACTGGGTAGATCCACAGCGCCGGACGAAGGTATACTCATGACATGAGTAAGACTCACCGCCTGCAGGTCATGTTCGACGCGGAAGAGCTTTCCGCGCTGCGCGCGGCGGCCTCCGCAGACGGCATCACGGTGTCGGAATGGGTGCGTGCGACGCTGCGCGCCGAGCAACGGCGTCGCTCGGCAGATCGCACGCCAGCGAAGTTCGAGGCCCTTGAGCGCGCGGCCGCTCACGACTTTCCGGCAG
>JBIQMF010000080.1:0-7453 GCA_044463545.1 Solirubrobacterales bacterium | reverse complement strand
TACCAGGCCAGCTCCTCTTCGAGCTGGCGGATGCGCGCATCGCTGCGCTGGCGCTCGGCCTCGTGCTCTGCCGCGGCGTCTGCCAGTTGCTGGCGCGCCCGGGCGGCGTCGGCCAGCGCGACCTTCAGCTCGGGGCTGCGTGTCAATGCCAGTTGGGGGCGGAACTGCGGGAAGGCGCCGTGCACCGCGACGATGACGTTGTAGAGGCTCTGTTCGGTGTCCGCGGCGGCCAACTTGCGCACGCTCGCTGCGACCGCGCGCGAGGGGTCATCGTTGACGAACATGGCTCCGTCGAAGAGCGCCGAGGAGACCCAGTTGTGCTGGTGCAGTGCGAGCTGACGCCCGAAGCCCGTGCCCAGCGCCGTAAGCATCGGCGCAAACTCGGGGCGGTTGGGCAGGCGGACGAGCGCGACACCGTCGGCCGGATTGACGACACGCGCAAGCCGCGCGATGCCGGCCCCGCTCTCAGCGTCGGCTGTTCTGATGTCGGCCACGACAAGCTCATAGGTGCCGTCTTCGATGCCTTCGAGTTCGGCCAGGCTGCAGGAGTCGAGGTGGGCTGCAATGCCGGCCAGGGCGCTGGCGCCGTCGTCGACGACGAGCACCTTGCGCGAACGCGCAAGCTCGCTGGCCAGTGCCAGGAAGGCGATGCGCTCGGCTTCGGCGACGGCGGCGTCGGCCACCGGCTGCGCGCGCTGCGCTGGTGCCTGCGCCTGGTTTTCGCCGGACGGCTCGGGCCGCGCCTCTGGTGCGGCCCGGTTCTGAGCGCCGTCGACCGCGGCAGCGGCGTCAGTTGCGGTTTGGCTCTGCAGGGCCACGTGGCCACCCTACCAATGCAGCTGGGCGCCGCCACGCCCCTCCAGCGACATGCGGGCCGTGAGCCACACGGGCAGCCGGTCGGCGCGCGCGGCGGAGTATTCGGCGGTGACGCGTTGGCTGTGCTGGCGCAGCGAGCGCAGCGTCGCGCGCGCCAGCTGCCAGCGGCCGGCGCCTTCGTCGCGCAGCCACGCGCGATCCTGGCGCGTCAGTCCGATCACCGAACGCGCGCCGCTCCTGATCGTGACGTCAGAGCGATGGCCCATCACCTCAAGAAGACCGCGCATGTCGTCGAAGTAGCGGCGGTACCAGTCGAGCACGCCGTATTCGTGCGAGTGCACCACGGCGGCTCCGGGGTGGAAGACCTTGGCGTACCCGGCCTCGAGCAGTTCGCGGGCCAGCAACTGATCCTCGGCGTAGGGCACCTCGCGGTAGGGGTGATCAAGCCAGGCGCGTTTGGCCAGCGCGCCGTTGGCGTCTGAGAAGAAGACGTACCAGCCCTTTCGCTCTGCGTAGTCGGCGCTGCCGGCCGCGTCCGCTTCAATCCGCTGCACCAGCGGGCCGCCGGCCGCACTCTGCCAGCTCGCGAAGTGCTGCTGCAGCTCTCGCTTGACGATGTGCGAATGCTCCGGGCGCGCCAGTTGCGGGCCGAAGACCAGCGCGACGTCCTCGGCGGCCTCGAAGCCTTCGACGATGGCATCGAGCCAGCCTGCGGTCGGAACGGCGTCGTCGGTCAGCAGCGCGACGACGTCGCCGCGGGCCTCTTTGACGAGCAGATTGCGCGTGCGGCCGTGCTGGAAGTCGCGCTTGTCGATCTCGATCACGCGGGCGCCGGCCGCGCGCGCGGCATCAATCGAACCGTCGGTCGAGCCCGAGTCGCAGACCAGCAGGTCCAGTTCAACGCCGGCAGCGTTTTCCTGGGCGGCGACAGCCGCAAGCAGTTCCTTGAAGTAGCCGCCGCCGTTCAGAACCGGCACGGCAACTGTGACCGAGTTGACCTTCATGCCAGAAAGTTACGCGCTGATCGTGGGTCGGTCGTTAACCAGAAACAGCCGGCCTGAGACCGGCTGCCCGGGTCCAGCTCGGCCTCCGCAGTCGAGAATTGGCACTGCCCTGCTCCAACCGGCGGGTCGTTAACCAGAAACAGCCGGCCTGAGACCGGCTGCCTGGGTCCAGCTCGGCCTCCGCAGTCGAGCTGGGCGCTCCAGCTCCCGAGCAGCTCAGAGAACGGGGGCCAGAAGATGCAATCGCACCCTTGTGGATGCTGGTGCGGAATTTCAACTACAGACCCTCTCTCGGCACGCCGAGGAGAACGTTGCTCGAAATTCGCGCAAATTCAACGTAGGATCGATGCCTGCCGACGGCAAGGAAGATGGACAAACGTCGTAGACCAAATCCCAGACTGCGCATTGCATCGCTCGTCGCCACGCTCGTGGTGCTCGTCGCGATGTTCATTGCGATGGCCGCCTCCGCGGCCCATACCGAGGTCGTGCGGCCAAAACTCGAGGTTTCGAGTGTGCCGCGCCAGATGGCGCTCGACCTCGCGGCGTCCTCTGCTGCCTACATCAGCAAGCAGGACCAGGAGAAGGCGATCCGCCGCGTCATCCGCTCGAAGAATCCGCTCTTCTGCGGCGGCACCAAGAAGTACGCCTCGATCACCTTCGACGACGGTCCATCGACGACGACACCCGAACTGATCAAGCTGCTCAAGAGCGAGGGCGTGCCCGTCACGTGGTTCAACCTCGGCAACAACTCCAACAGCCTCACCGACAACCTCAAGGCGCAGGCCGACTACGGCCCGATCACCAATCACACCTGGAGCCACCCCAACCTCACCTACCTAAGCCGCGCCGACGTCAAGACCGAACTCGGCGACACGCAGGAGCTCTTCAACGAAACGGTGGGACAGAACTGGAAGATCATGCGTCCGCCCTACGGCGCACGCGACCAGGCGACCCAGACGACGATCCGCAAACTCGGCTACCTCGAGGCCCTCTGGAGTGCCGACTCGCAGGACGCCCTGGGCAAGGACTGGCAGACCATCGCCGACAACGCCATCGACGGCATCGGCCCCGGCGCAATCATCCTCTTCCACGACGGCCCGGCGGCGACGATCACCGCGCTCAAGCGCCGCGTGCTCGGCGCCATGCGCAAGAGCGGCATCACTTTTGTGACGCTGCCCGACCTGCTCGTGCTCAACCCGCCTTCGCGCCAGCAACTGGCCGAGGGCGCGGCCGGCTGCGCGCATGCGGGCAAGCGCAACGTCAGCGGCCAGAGCCGCGTGGTCTCCGAGGTGAACTGACGCGCGAGACGGCGACGTCGGTGATCCTCAGCTGCTGCGGCCCGCGCGGGATCCTGAGGTCGACGTGGCCGCCCGTCGGCGCGCGCAGGGTTGCCGAGGTGATCACCCGCGCGCGCTTCTGATCGCGCTTGTGCGCGGTGACCTCAACCTTGACAACACCCCCCGTGGCAGGGCCGTCAGGACTCACCCTCTCTCCATAGATGCGCAGCGTGGCGCCGCGCGGGTAGACCCAGCCCGACGGGGTGATCCCGCGCATCGCCCATGCGGCCGTGGGCCGAGGCGGCAGTCGGTACAGCGTGAAGTCGTCGTGTTCGACCGGCGGGCCCGAGGAGTGCGGAGCGAAGTGCTGCTCGCCCTTGGCCATCAACAGGTGGTGCGCGTCGTCGCCTGCGGCACGCGTGATCCTGCCGCTGGCCCAGTCGACGGCCATCGTGTGGACGATCCCGGGCACCGATGTCGTATCGCCGGGGACGGTCGCATAGGGCACATACACCCGACTCAGTCCGTCGCTCCAGAAGGCGGCGTCGCGCCACGCGGTGCGGTCTGTGCGCGGGACGGCGTCGCGCCTGAAGCGGCCGGGCAGCTCAGTCACCGAGCCCGGCGAATAGAGCAGCGACCACGGCTTGCCCCCCGTGGCGACCTCGATCCAGGCCTTCTGCGCCGTCGTACGCTCGCCGAAGTGGCGATCGGCCGCCGCGTTCTGCGCGCGGACGGCCTTGGGCACGCTGATTGACGTCGCAGTGATGAGCACGGCGGCGACGAAACCGAAGCCGATCGTCGCGGCCAGCCCGTTACGCCCGCGCCTGAGCAGGATCCAGATCGTCGCGCAGAGCGCCAGCATCAGCAGCACGACGAGGCCGCTGATCGAACTGCCGATGAACTCTGCGGCCTTCTGCCAGCCGACGAGCGTGACCTGCGTCGGCGAGAAGATCCGGTTGACGGCGTAGTTGAGCTCGCTGTCGACGCCGTGCGGCTCGGTGGCGATCAGCAGCACAACGCCCGCCAGCGCCGGTAGCGCAAAGCCGGCCAGTGAGCGCGGCGGCCGCGCGAAGAATGCCCCCATGGCGACGAACCAGAGCGGCGCGATGTAGAAGAGGTAGCGCTCGATCACGCGGTCCGACGCATCGAAGCGCATGTCGAACGTCGTGCCGACGTAGAGCGCCAGCGCTGTGGTGATGAGGATCACGGCCGCTGCATCGTTCTGGCGGCGCTCTGCTGGCCGCACGAGCGCGTCGAGCAACCATGGAAGACCCAGCACCACCGGCAGGGCCGCGAGGCCGAATGCGACCGCGTTTGCGTGGTTCACCAGTTCGGGCCACAGACCGAGGGTCGCGCCGGGAGCCGTCGGCGTGGATACGGTCGCGAGGTAGTAGCCGAGAATCCACCCCGGCTCCACGAGGTAGGCAACCGCCATGAGCACCGTCGCTCCGATCGGAACGGGGCGCGAGAGCGGCAGGCGGATTAGTTGCCAGAGCGCCTGGGCTGGGCCGCCCTCCTGCAGGGCGCTCGCGGCCGACGACCAGGCGATGGCAAAGAGCCAGACCGCGAGCAGCATCACAAACTGCGTGCGCGCCGTGTACGCCAGGCACAGCGCAACGAGCGCCCAGGCGTCGCCGACGAGCTGGCGCTGCTGCGGCGCAGCCGTCCTCACGATGGCCCAGATGGCCCAGGTGAAGACTGCGTAGGCCGCGGCGTCGGGGACGACCTTCGAGGCGAAGACGAGCCAAGGTGTCGCGATGGCGCACAGCGCGACCCAGCGCGCGATGGCGCGCGAGTCTGTCACCAGCCGCGCCAGCATGTAGGCAGGAACGGCCGCGCTCGCCAGCAGCCAGGCATTGAGGAGTGCGATCCACTGGTAGGCGTCGGGCAGTTTCAGCAGCCCGACCAGCGGC
The DNA here is from genome assembly GCA_044463545.1 of Solirubrobacterales bacterium. Lineage (GTDB taxonomy): Bacteria > Actinomycetota > Thermoleophilia > Solirubrobacterales > JACPNS01 > JACPNS01. The sequence continues at coordinate 2,443 of JBIQMF010000080.1, read as the reverse complement.
GAGATCAGCAGGGGGTAGAGCTGCTGGTAGTGGTAGAAGCCGCGGTCTGTGAGGCCGGGAAGCGTCGGGTGTCCGGCCAGCAGGGCGCGCACCTGATCGATGTAGATGAGCTCGTCCGGCATGATCGCCCAGTTCCTGGCAAAGGCAACGATGGCGCCGCCGCCCAGCATTCCGAAGAGGACGATGAGCACAAGGATCGGGTCAAATCGCCCGCGGTGACTGCCTTCTGCCTGCCGTACTTGCATTCAGGTGAGTTCGGCAGACGTGCCCGATCTCTTGCGCAGTGTGGCCGGCTGCGGCAGAAAAAAAAGGCGCCCCGCGGGGCGCCTTTTGATCTTCGAGCTTGTGCCGCAGGCGAGCTGCGGACGCGCGGCAGATCAGCCGCAGCCGGTGTTGTTGCCGCAGCTTGAGCAGGTGTAGCAGGAGCCGGTGCGCTGCATCATGCCGCCGCACTGGTTGCAGGCTGGCCCCAGCTCGATGCCCTTCAGCCGCGCCGGCGCTGCCGTCGGCTGGTCGGGCGTCAGGGCGTCTGCTGCCGGCGCAGCGTCGACCTTCTTGACCTCGAGCTGTGCCTGCGGCACCGCGGTGTCGCCGCGCAGGGCAGGGCCTGCCTCTTCGGCCGTCTTCTTGGCGCGCACGGCGTCGGTCATGATGCCGAGCTCTTCCTGCAGCTCCTCGTCGCAGTAGCGGCTGGCCAGCCAGCGCATGATGTAGTCGGGCATCGACTTGGCGAACGGGATCTCCTTGTTCGTCGTCATGCCCTCGGGCTCGAAGCGCATGTAGGAGAACTTGTCGACGAACGTTTCGAGCGGCACGCCGTACTGCAGACCGACCGAGATGGCCGTCGCAAACGCGTTCATCATGCCGCGCAGGGTCGAGCCTTCCTTGCCGATGTCGGTGAGGAAGATCTCGCCGACCGAGCCGTCCTCGTACTCGCCCGCCGTGATGTAGCCCTCGTTGCCGGCGATCGAGAACTTGTGCGTGCGCGACTGGCGCTCGACCGGCATGCGGCGGCGGTTGGGCTTCTTGCCGGCTTCGGCTGCACCCTCGGCCTTGGCCGTCTCGAGCGCCTTGGCGAACTCCTGCTCGGAGAGCCGGACCTCACCCTCGACGGACTCTCCCGACTGGGCGTCGGTACGCAGCGCCTGGGCCGTCTTCGAGCCGTCGCGGTAGATCGCCAGTGCCTTGAGGCCGTACTCCCAGCCCTTGATGTAGGCGTCGGCGATGTCTTCGATCGTCGCGCTCGAAGGCATGTTCACGGTCTTGCTGATTGCGCCCGAGAGGAAGGGCTGGGCGGCGGCCATCATCTTGATGTGGCCCATGTGACTGATGGCACGCTCGCCGACGGCGACGTCGAAGACGGGCAGGTGCTCCTCGGCCAGGCCCGGCGCGCCGACGACGCTGCCGTTCTCGGCGACGTAGGCCTCGATCTGGTCGATCACAGCGTTGTCGTAGCCCAGCGTCTTGAGCGCCAGCGGCACGGTGCGGTTGACGATCGTCATGTTGCCGCCGCCGACGAGCTCCTTGTACTTGACCAGCGAGAAGTCGGGCTCGATGCCCGTGGTGTCGCAGTCCATCAGGAAGGAGATGGTGCCCGTCGGGGCCAGCACCGTGGCCTGGGCGTTGCGGTAGCCGTGGCGCGTGCCCTCGGCGACTGCCTCATCCCACGAGCGACGCGCCGCCTCGAGCAGCGGCGTGTCCTCGATCATCTCCGCGGGGATCTCGTAGGCCGCCTGACGGTGCATCTGCATCACGTTCATCTGCGGCTCTGCGTTCTCCGGGTAGCGCTCGTGAACGCCGACAGCCTCGGCGATCTTGGCGCTCTGGCGGTAGGCGCGGCCGGTCATCAGTGCGGTGATGGCGGCGGCGTCTGCGCGACCGCGGTCGGAGTCGTAGGGCAGGCCGTTGGCCATCAGGAAGGCACCGAGGTTGGCGTAGCCGAGGCCCAGCTGACGGAAGGCGCGCGCGTTGGCCGCGATCTTCTCGGTCGGGTAGCTCGACGGGCCGACGACGATCTCCTGCGCCAGCAGCACGATGTCGATGGCGTGCTCGAACTGGGCGGTGTCGAAGGAGCCGTCCTGGCGGCGGAACTTCATCAGGTTCAGCGAGGCGAGGTTGCAGGCCGAGTCGTCGACGTGCATGTACTCGCTGCAGGGGTTTGAGGCATTGATGCGACCGCTGTTGGGCGAAGTGTGCCAGCGGTTGATCGTCGTGTCGTACTGGATGCCCGGGTCGGCGCAGCGCCACGCGGCCTCGGCGATCTCGCTCATCAGCTCGCGTGCGTCGATCTCCTCGACGACCGAACCGTCGACGCGCGAGCGCGTCTGCCACATCGCGCCTTCGCGCACCGCCTCCATGAACTCGTCGGAGACGCGCACGGAGTTGTTGGCGTTCTGGTACTGGATCGAGGTGAAGCCGTCACCGTCGATCGACATGTCGAAGC
>JBIQMF010000079.1:0-7498 GCA_044463545.1 Solirubrobacterales bacterium | reverse complement strand
CCTTCAGGAGCCAGATCAAAGTGCAGATCAAGCCAGACGAAATCACAAGCATTCTCAAGAGCCGCATCGAGGGGCTCGACGCAGGTCAGGCCGACCTCTCAGAAGTCGGCACCGTGCTTTCGGTGGCCGACGGTATCGCCCGTGTGCACGGTCTCGACAACGCCATGGCGCTCGAGATGCTCGAGCTGCCCCACGGCGTCGTCGGTCTGGCCCTGAACCTCGAATCCGACAACGTCGGCGCCGTGCTCTTCGGTGACTGGGACAAGATCGAGGAGGGCGACACCGTCAAGCGCACGGGCAAGCTCTTCCAGGTCCCCGTCGGCCCCGAGCTGCTGGGTCGCATCGTCGACCCGCTGGGCCGACCGCTCGACGGCAAGGGCGAGATCAACGCCAAGGAGACGCGTCCGGCCGAGTTCAAGGCCCCCGGCGTGATCAGCCGTCAGGGCGTGTCCGAACCGATGCAGACCGGCATCAAGGCGATCGACGCGATGGTGCCGATCGGCCGCGGGCAGCGCGAGCTCATCATCGGCGACCGCCAGACGGGCAAGACGGCGATCGCCATCGACACCTTCATCAACAACAAGGACAAGGACCTCGTCTGCGTCTACGTCGCCATCGGTCAGCGCATGGCCACCGTGGTGCAGGTCGCAGAGACCCTGCGTCAGGCCGGCGCCCTCGAGAACACAATCATCGTCGCCGCCCCGGCCGACGAGGCCGCCCCGATCAAGTTCATGGCGCCCTACGCCGGTACGGCCATGGCCGAGTACTTCACCTACAAGGGCGAGCACTCGCTGTGCGTCTACGACGACCTCACCAAGCACGCCTACGCCTACCGCCAGATGTCGCTGCTGCTGCGTCGTCCGCCGGGCCGTGAGGCATACCCCGGTGACGTCTTCTACCTGCACAGCCGCCTGCTCGAGCGCGGCGTCAAGATGAGCGACGCCTACGGCGGCGGCTCGCTGACGGCGCTGCCCGTGATCGAGACCCAGGCCGGCGACGTCTCGGCCTACATCCCCACCAACGTGATCTCGATCACCGACGGTCAGATCTTCCTCGAGCCCAAGCTCTTCCTCTCCGGTGTGCGCCCGGCCATCAACGTGGGCATCTCGGTTTCGCGCGTCGGCTCCTCGGCCCAGACCAAGCCGATGTCGAAGTCGGCCGGTGGTCTGCGCCTCGAGCTCTCGCAGTACCGCTCGCTGGAGGCATTCGCGCAGTTCGGCAGCGACCTCGACGCCGACACGCAGAAGACGCTGGCTCGCGGTGAGCGTCTCGTCGAGGCCCTCAAGCAGGGCGAGCTCAAGCCGCTCGAAGTCTCCGAGCAGGTCGTCTCGGTCTTCGCCGGCACCGGCGGATTCCTCGACCGCATCAAGGTCGACCGCGTCCAGGAGTTCCTCGAGTTTGCCATCGCGCGCTTCCACTCTGAGGGTGCGGCAGTGATGCAGAAGCTCAACGACGGCGACTGGAGCGACGAGGTCCAGGACGAGCTGAAGAAGATCCTGGGTTCGGCAGTCGACGACTTCGGTCCTGACTTCGACGAAGAGGGCCTCGAGATCGAGGGCGACTCTGACCGCGTCGTCAAGGCTGGAGCCGCAGCGGCTTCGAGCGAGAGTGCCGAGGAGGCAGAGGCAGCCGTCGCCTAGCGCGGAGGTTGCGACAGACTCATGGCTTCACAGCGCGACACCGCCAACCGGATTGCTTCGGTCAAGAACATCCAGCAGATCACATCTGCCATGCAGGCCGTCGCCGCAGCTCGTCTGAGGAAGGCCGAGCAGCGCATCCAGGCGCTGCGGCCCTACGCCGACACGCTGACGACGATGACACGCCAGGCGGCCGACGCCGCCGGCAACATCCCCAGCCTGCCGGTGCTGAGCAGGCACGAGACCGAGAACAACGTCGGTCTGGTGTTGATCGCTGGTGACCGCGGTCTGGCCGGGTCGTTCAACTCGCAGATCATCCGTCGCGGCCTGCACCGCTACGAAGAGCTCATCGAAGAGGGCAAGAACGTCACCGTCTACGCCGTCGGCCGCCGTATCGACGGCTCGCTGCGCTTCCGCGGGCTCGAGGTCAAGAGCGCCTTCACCGGCTTCACCGACCGTCCGGCCTACGCCGATGCACGCAACATCGCAGAAGAGCTCGTGGCCGACTTCGTCGACGGCCGCATCGACAACGTCGACATCGTCTACAACAGCTACCGCTCGCCGCTCTCGCAGGTCGTGACCAGCCAGCGTGTGCTGCCGATGCAGGAGGCCGAGATCTTCGAGGGTGGTCTTGAGGACCAGCTCGAAGAGCAGGAGGCCGCCGCCGAGGCAGCCCAGCACGAGGGTGCCGAGCCGCTCTGGCAGTACGAGCCCTCGCCCGAGGAACTGCTGGCCAAGCTCGTGCCGGAGTTCGTCGAGATCACAATTTTCCGTGCTCTGCTCGAGAGCGCGGCCAGCGAGATGGGCGCAAAGATGACCGCAATGCAGAGCGCCTCAGACAACGCCTCAGAGATGATCAAGAGCCTCACTTTGGAAATGAACCGGCAGCGTCAGGCCGCCATCACCCAGGAAATTTTGGAAGTCGTCGGCGGTGCCGAAGGCGTCTGACCGATCAACACCAGGAGCATCAACAACCCTATGTCCAGTGCAGCAACCGCAGTCAAGCCCGGCATCGTCGAGGAGATCCAGGGAGTCGTCATCGACGTCCACTTCCCGGACTCGCTGCCGGCCATCTACAACGCACTTGAGGTCGACGTCCCCGCCAGCGAAGGTCGTGAGGGCTTCACGCTGACGCTCGAGGTGCAGCAGCACCTCGGCGACGACCGCGTCCGCACGATCGCCATGGACGCCACCGACGGCCTGCCGCGTGGCGCCGAGGTGCGCGACACCGGCGGTCCGATCAGCGTGCCCGTCGGCACCGAGACGCTGGGTCGCATCTTCAACGTGCTGGGCGAGCCGATCGACGAGAAGCCCGCAGTCGAGGGCGAGCGCCACCCGATCCACGCCGCCGCCCCGTCGGTCGAGGAGCTCTCGCCGACGCGCGAGATGTTCGAGACCGGCATCAAGGTGATCGACCTCCTGGCGCCCTACGCCAAGGGTGGAAAGATCGGCCTCTTCGGCGGTGCCGGAGTCGGCAAGACCGTTCTGATCCAGGAGCTCATCAACAACCTGGCCCAGGAGCACGGTGGTCTTTCGGCCTTCTGCGGCGTCGGCGAGCGCACGCGCGAGGGCAACGACCTCTACCACGAGATGACCGACGCCGGCGTCATCGACAAGACGATGATGGTCTTCGGTCAGATGAACGAGCCGCCCGGAGCCCGTCTGCGTGTGGCGCTGACCGGCCTGACGATGGCCGAGTACTTCCGCGACACCGAGAACCGCGACGTGCTGCTCTTCATCGACAACATCTTCCGTTTCGTGCAGGCAGGTTCTGAGGTCTCGGCTCTGATGGGTCGCATGCCCTCACAGGTGGGCTACCAGCCGACGCTGGAGACCGAGATGGGCCAGCTGCAGGAGCGCATCACCTCGACGCGCAAGGGTTCGGTCACCTCGGTGCAGGCCATCTACGTCCCGGCCGACGACCTCACGGACCCGGCGCCGGCTTCGGTGTTCGCCCACTTGAACGCCACGACCACGCTGTCGCGTGCCATCTCCGAGATGGGCATCTACCCGGCCGTGGACCCGCTCGACTCGACGTCGACGATCCTCAAGCCCGACGTCGTCGGCGAGGAGCACTTTGCCGTCGCCACCGCCGTCCAGGAAACGCTGCAGCGCTACAAGGAGCTGCAGGACATCATCGCGATCCTCGGAATCGACGAGCTCTCCGACGAGGACAAGGTCGTCGTCGGTCGCGCCCGTCGCATCCAGCAGTTCCTCTCGCAGCCCTTCCACGTCGCCGAGACGTTCACCGGCTCGCCCGGCAAGTACGTCAAGGTTGAGGACACCGTCCGCGGCTTCAAGGAGATCGTCGAGGGCAAGCACGACGACATCCCCGAGCGCGCCTTCTACATGAAGGGCTCGATCGAAGAGGTCCTCGAGGCGGCCAAGAAGTAGCGACGGCGAGGAATCCAAAGTGGCCAGTTTCTCCGTACAAGTGATGACGCCAGAGGGCGCCGCCTACGAGGGTGACGTCGAGATGGTCTCGACCCGCACCGTCGTCGGCTCGATCGGCATCAAGGCCGGCCACGAGCCGCTGATGGTGATGGTCGGGCCATCCGAGCTGCGCATCTACGAGAGCGACGACGAGGTCAGGCGCTTCGCCCAGGGCGACGGCTTCCTGCAGATGACCGGCGAGGAGCTCTTGCTGCTCGTCGAGGAGGCGATTCCCGTCGAGCAGCTCGACGTCGCCGATCTGCGCACCAAGCTCAGCGAGGCCGAGGAGCGACTGGCCGCCAGCGCCGAAGACTCAGCGGACCGCGAGCGCGCCCAGCGCGACGTCGCCCGCTGGGGCCGCTTCGTCGAGATCGCCGAAGCCGGCTGACGTCCGGCGCTTCGGCGCCGCCAGGGGCTGCGGCCCACACTCGCGCCGTCAGAGCGTGAGCCGGGCACGCCCGGAGGCGATCATCACGATCGTCGCCAGCGCGGTGAATGCCGCCGTCACAAAGGCGGCAGTCGCCTGCACGTCGAGGTCGACCGGTCCGCCGGGCAGTGTCGCGTAGAGCGCCGAGAGCAGACCGATGCCGATGGCCGTGCCACTGCGCTGAGCGGCGGTCACCAGGCCGCTTGCCACGCCGGCGTCGCGCGGCTCGGTCTGGGCGACCGACGCGTTGATGTTGGGGCCGACGAAGAGTCCGACCCCGGTCCCGGCCACCGCCACGGGTGCCAGCATCGTCAGGTAACTCAGAGAGGACGACTCGAGCAGCAAGACGAGCGCGCCGACCGCGGCGACGCCCAGCGTCGTCAGCGCCAGCCCCAGCGTCACCACGTTGGCCCCGATGCGCGCAGTCAGGCGGCTCGACCCGCCAGCTCCGAAGATGCTGCCGACCGCGAAGGGCAGCAGCAGCAGCCCGGCGGCCAGCGCGCCGTGCCCCAGTGCATCCTGCCAGAGCAGCGCCAGCAGCAGAAAGGCGGCCGTGAAGCCGGCGAAGCCGAGGAAGTTGGTGGCCAGTCCGATCGTCAGCGCGCGCTGGCGGAAGAGCCGAAGCGGCACGATGGCGAAATGCCCGCCGCGCCCGCGAGCGCGCTCCCACAGCACGAAGAGTGCAAGCAGCACGATGCCGGATCCGAGCAGCGCGGCGTTGAGCACGTGGACGCCGTCGCCCAGCGAGAAGGGCAGCATGAGGCCGATCAGGGCCAGCGTGAAGAGCAGCACGCCCACCGGGTCGCTGCCACGCGCGCCCCGCGGCGGCACGGCAGGCAGCACCGTGAGCGCCATCAGCAGGGCCAGGAGTCCGACGGGGACGTTGACGAGAAAGATCAGCCGCCAGCCGAGCGATCCGCCAGCTTCGACGAGGATGCCGCCGATGATCGGGCCCGCGGCACTGGCTGCGCCGAAGACCGCACCCATCACGGCGAAGGGCCGGGTGCGTTCGGCCCCGCTGTAGAGCAGTTGGATGAGCGCAGTCACAGGGGTCATGGCAAGGCCCGCGCCGATCGCCGAGAGCGACCGCGCGGCAATCAGCTGCGGGGCGTCCGGCGCGACCCCACACCACAGCGAAGCGATTGTGAAGATTGAGACGCCGGCCAGAAAGACCTTCTTGTGTCCGTACTCGTCACCCCAACGCCCGGCCGGCAGCAGCACGAGGGCGAAGACAAGGGCGTAGGAGGTGAGGATGAGCGAGCGCTCGACGACGTTGGCGTCCACGCCGCTGCGGATCGCCGGCAGCGCGACGTTCACGCTCGTCACGCTCAGCAGCGCCAGCGAGGCGGGGATCAGCAGCACGAGCAGGGCGAGCCAACGCCGGTCGTGGTCGCCTGCGCGGTCTGTTGATTTCGCACTGGGCTGGTTCATGGGGTTGCACCAGTCTGTCGCACCGGCGGGCGTACCTGCGTCTGCGCGCCGGCAGATGCGAATCTTGGGCCGCTCGGGATGGTCAAGGTCTGGATACGATCGCCCGATGCGGCGCGTGACCCAGCACGAGATCGGACCGCCGGACGTCCTGCGACTCGAAGTCGACGCAGAGCGTCCCGAGGCGAGTCCGGGCGAAGTGCTGATCGAGGTCAAAGCGATCGGTGTCAATCCCGTCGACACGAAGATCCGCCGCGGCAGCGGCCTGCTTGGCGATCCCCCCTTCACCCTGGGATTCGACGTCAGCGGAGTCGTGATCTCGGGCGACGGGTACGAAGCCGGCGACGAGGTCTTCGGGATGATCCGCTTTCCAGTCGAAGCCGCCTGTTACGCCGAGTATGTGGCGGCGCCGGCCGACGAGCTCCTGCCGAAGCCGCCGACGATCACGCACGAGCAGGCCGCGGCGATACCGCTGGCCGCCGAAACCGCGTGGCAGGCGCTGGTGCACGCCGCGGGCGTGGGCGAAGGCGATCGCGTCCTGATCCATGCCGGCGCCGGCGGAGTGGGGCACATGGCCGTGCAGATCGCCAAGGCTCGGGGTGCCGAGGTGGTCTCCACGGCCAGCGAGATCAAGCACGACTTCGTCCGCTCGCTGGGTGCCGATCGGATGGTTGACTACGCCAAGGTCGACTTCGCCGAGCTGCTGGCCGGTCAACTCGACGTGGTGCTCGACACGGTCGGCGGTGGCGTCGCCGAGCGCTCGATCGCCGCCCTGAAGGCGGGCGGCAGGCTCGTGACGATCGTCGACTACCGCAGCGAGACCCTTCCGGCGCTGGCCGAAGCCGCGGGGATCGACTACCACCCGGTGCTCGTGAAACCAAGCGCTGACGACCTCTTTGAGATCGTCAAGCTGATCGCCGAGGGGCGCTTTGAGGTCGAGTTGGCTGCGGTGCTGGCCCTCGAGGATGCGGCGATTGCGCATTCGCTGAGCGAGACGGGCCGCACGACGGGCAAGATTGTGCTGATCCCGTAGGCTTGGCGTATGGACGAGCACGACCTCGCCAAGCGCCTGATGGCCTACGACACCTCCACTCCGGAGGGGATCACGACGGGCGCCAGCTTCATCAAGGGCTGGCTCGAGTCCAACGGCTTTGAGATCGAAGAGATGGAGGTTGCCGGGCTGCCGGTGATCATCACCTCGACGCGCGGAAGCGGCCCCGTCGTCGTCTTCCACGGCCACATCGACGTCGTCCCCGGCAAACCGGGTCAGTTCAAGCCGCGAGTCGAGGGCGACGCGCTGATCGGGCGCGGCGCCTATGACATGAAGGCGGCGCTGGCGGCGATGATGTGCGCGCTGCGCGACCTGCGCGACGAGGAGGGGGTGCAGGTGCGCTTCCTCTGTGTGGCCGACGAGGAGTCCGAGTCGATGGGTATCCGCGGCACCGACGTGCTCGTCGAGCGCGGCTACGGCGGCGACTTCGCCATCACCGGCGAGCCCACGAATCTCCACGTCGGAGTGCAGGCCAAAGGTGTGCTGGCGCTGCGCGTGACCGTCAGCGGGACGGCGGCGCAC
>JBIQMF010000078.1:0-7526 GCA_044463545.1 Solirubrobacterales bacterium | reverse complement strand
GAGAAGTTCGCGGGTGGACCGGTGGGGCTCTCGACCCTGGCCGCGGCGCTGGGTGAGGCCGAGGACACGATCGAAGACGTCATCGAGCCCTACCTGCTGGGGCAGGGCCTCCTGCAGCGCACGCCGCGTGGCCGCGTGGCGACGCGGCAGGCCTTCGAGCACCTCGGCCTTGCGGCACCTGCCGAGTCGGGCCTCTTCTAGTCTGCCCCCGATGCCGATCTTCATCTGCCCGAACTGCGGTAAGCGCGCGACCTACAACGACCGCAACGCCGGCTTCAGCGTACGGCCGCGCGGCTGTGCATCCTGCGGTTACGGCTTCGTCTTCGAACTGCTTGACGACTACTTCCCGTCCAACGGTGCTGCCATCTTTGTCTGCGACCAGGAGGGGCGCATCATCGGCTGTGGCAAGGGTTCCTACGAGTTGACCGGCCTCACCGACGTCGATGTCTTCGGCCGTCCGGTGCGCGAGGTGCTGGGGCTCGAGTTTGCCGGCGGGGACGATCCCATCGGCACAACACTGGAGTGGGGAGTGCGCAGCATCGGCCACGAAGTGACGGTCAATGCTGAGGGCGATCTTGCGGCTGCGGCCGTTGCCGATATATTCCCCGCGTACGACGAGGACGGGGGGCTTCTTCTTGTGCTTACTCCGTCGAACTGATTCGACGGCAGAAACCTCGTTGGACGCAACTTTCACATGGGCTCACGCAAACGCAATCTGATCGTCCTCGGACTGGTGATCGTCCTGCTGGTCACCTCGATCGGCATCATCTTCAAGATGCCGACACGGCTCGGCCTCGACCTGGCCGGTGGTATCGAACTGACCTACAAGGCGACGCCGACCAACGCCGAGCGTCGACCGACAGACCGCGAGCTGCAGAACGCCATCGGCGTGATCAACGAGCGCGTCAACTCGTTGGGCGTCGCCGAGGCCGAGGTCATGGCGACCGGCAACGAGCTCATCACCGTCTCGCTGCCTGACATCGAAGACCCCGAAGCGGCCAAGGCGCTCGTCGGATCGACGGCGCAGATGTTCTTCTACAAGTGGGAGGAGAACGTCGTCGCCTCGGAGGGTCGCACGCGCAGCGCCGCCGCAAACGAGGGCTTCGCGCGTCAGTACGAGGCCGTCAAGCTGGCCTCCAAGCAGGAGGCGCCCGAGGACGCCCGCGGACGCGAGTCCTACTACCTCTTCTCGACCGAAAAGGGCCACAAGCTGATCGCCGGCCCGGCTCCCTCCAAGAGCGACCTGCTGGCCGGAGAGAACCTCCTCACCGACAAGCCGCTGGGCGGCAAGCAGCCCAAGAACTCCGAGATCATCACCGTTCCCAAGGGCTTCCTCGTGGTGTCCTACGACCCGTCAGGGAGCGACCAGTCGGCTCAGTGGTGGGTGCTCGAGGACAACGTCGCGCTCTCCGGCGACGAGGTTCGCAGCGCGTCTGTCGGCCAGGACCAGTCCGGAGCGCCGGCCGTCGACCTGACCTTCACCGGCAACGGCGGAAAGATCTTCCAGGAGGTCACCAAGCAGCTCTACGAAGAGGGTCAGGCCGACATGTTCAGCAACCCCAACGGGCACCGCTTCGCGGTTGTGCTCGACGGGCGCGTGGTCTCGCTGGCCAGCATCGATCCGCGTGACGCCTCGCTGAGCCTCGGAATCGGCGGCGGTCGCGCACAGATCACCGGCCTGTCCCAGTCGGAGGCTTCGCGCATCGCCAAGCAGATTGACCTCGGCGCGCTGCCGGTGCAGCTCGAGCTGCAGTCGGAGACGACGGTCTCGGCCTCGCTTGGTCGCACCGCGCTCGACCAGGCGCTGATCGCCGGCCTCGCCGGTCTCGGCCTCGTGATGCTCTTCCTGCTGGCCTTCTACCGCATCCTCGGCCTCATCGCGGCGCTGGCGCTGATCGTCTACGGCATCTTCTTCTTCGCGCTCTCGAAGGCCATCGGCTTCACCTTCACGCTGCCCGGTATTGCCGGACTTGTGCTCACGCTGTCTGTCGCCGCCGACGCCAACATCGTCATCTTCGAGCGAATAAAGGAAGAGGTGCGCGCCGGCAAGAGCATGAAGTCGGCCATCTCAGTCGGTTACACGAAGGGCTTCCAGACGATCATCGACGCCAACGTGGTGACGATCATCACGGCCTTCATCCTCTTCGTCTGGGCGACTGCAGGCGTCCGTGGATTCGCCGCCTCGCTGGGTCTGGGAACGCTCGTCTCGCTGTTCACGGCCGTGATCGTGACCTCTGCCGTGCTGGGCATGCTCTCCGGCTGGAAGGGCCTCGAGCGTCCGTCGGTTCTGGGCGTCAATGACGCCGACGAGCACCGTCAGCGCTGGCACTTTGACTTCATCGGCAAGTCGCGAGCCTTCTTTGCCGTCTCCGGCGTGATCCTTGCCTCGGGCGCGCTGGCGATCGCCGGCCTCGGCCTCAACCTGGGCATCGACTTCACGGGCGGCACGAAGATCATCGTCGGCCTCGAAAAGAGCGTGTCCGAGCAGCAGGTGCGAGAGATTCTCGGCGACGAGGGCGCCGCCGACGCCAAGATCCAGCGCATCACGAACGACCCGGCGCTGGGCAAGAACGCCTTCCAGATCGCCAGCGACAAGATCACCGAGGGTCCGCAGGTCGAGCGACTGCGCGTCGTCTTCGACGACCGCTACGGCATCAAGTCCGACGGCAAGGCCGACACGCAGTGGGCCGTCAACAACGTCGGTCCGACGTTCGGTTCGGTGATTGCACGCAGCGCCTTCATGGCCATCATCTTCTCCCTGATCGTCGTCGGCGGCTATGTGACGCTGCGCTACGGCTTCAAGTTCGCCATCCCGCTGCTGATCGCCCTCAGCCACGACATCCTCATCACCCTTGGTGTCTACGCGCTGCTCGACCAGGAGGTCACGAGCGCCACCGTCGCGGCACTGCTGACGATTCTCGGCTTCTCGCTCTACGACACGATCATCGTCTTCGACCGCATCCGTGAGAACTTGCCGCGCATGCCGCGTGCCGCCTTCAGCCAGATCGTCAACCGCTCGATGAGCGAGGTTCTGACGCGCTCTTTGGCGACCTCGCTCTGTACTGCGTTGCCGGTCACGGCGCTGCTGCTGCTGGGCGGTGAGACGCTGCAGGACTTCGCGCTGGCCCTCTTGATCGGAACGATCTCCGGTACCTACTCGTCGATCCTCATCGCCGGACCCGTGCTCGACCACTGGAAGGAGCGCGAGCCCATCTTCAAGCAGCGCCGCGAGCGCATCATGGCCGACAACGACGGCGTCGTCCCGCCGTTTGCGGCCGAGACGATCGGCGGGGTCGATGTCCACGAGCACCGTGCCGCGGCTGCGGCCGACGAGGCGAGCGCGTCCGCGTCGCCGCTTGACGTGTCCGACGCCGAGTCCGCGCCCCAACCGGTCGCCGCGCCCGGCCGCGCCAGCGGTGGGGTTCAACGCCCCCAGACCAAAGCCGAACGCCGTGCCGCGCGCGCCAAGCGCAAGCACGGGCGATAGGGAGGAAGAGCATGTCTGTACTGCCATGGGTGATGATGGGACTGGCGATCTGGCACTTCACTGTCTATGTGCCTGACCGCTTCTGGGGCGGCATCGTCGGCGCCTTCATCTCGGCCATCATCGGGGCCTGCATCTTCGGCTACATCGTCAACGGCCTCGAGGTGCCGAACTCTGAGAACATGGACATCGTCCAGGCCTTCATCGCCGTTCCGGGGACCCTCATCGGCCTTGCACTCTGTTACTACATCGGTGTCCGCCGCGAAGCCGCAGCCGAGACCGAAGACGCTGCCTGAGATCGCCCTCGCGGCTACGTCACGACCGCTGCCTAGGCTCTCTTCATGGGAGTCGAGTTGACCCACGAGCCGGTCACGGGCCAGGACGCGCCCGTCGCGCACAAGCTGCCTGAGGACATCGCGCCGGCCGCCCCGCGTCTGGACGTGCCCGAAGTCGATGAGGGGCGCGTCGAAGCGTTGGCGCAGCAGCTGGGACTCCACCGACTGGCCGCAGAGCTGTTGGTGCGCCGCGGCGTGGAAAGCATCGAGGCCGCCCGTGCGCACGTCGAGCCGGGCGTGATCCACCCGCCCGAACTGCTCCCGGGTGCAGCCGCTGCGGCAGAGCTCGTGGCGGGCCACGTCGGCCGCGGGAGCAGGATCGCCGTCCATGGCGACTACGACGTCGACGGAACCTGCTCGACGGCCATCCTCGTGCGCGCGCTTGCCGGCCTCGATGCCGACGTGACCTGGCACGTGCCCAGCAGATTCGAGGACGGCTACGGGCTCTCGCGCGCGTCGGTTGCGCGTCTGGCGCGTGACGGCGTCGACCTCATCATCGCCGTTGACTGCGGGATCAGCTCGATCGCCGAGGTCGCCGCCGCGCGCGCCGAAGGGATCGATGTCGTGATCTGTGACCACCACACGATCGGCCCCGAGCTGCCCGACGCGCAGATCGTGCATCCGGCGCTTGCTGACTACCCGGATCCGCAGCTCTGCGCGTCGGCCGCCGCGCACAAACTGGCGACCCTGATCGTGCGCGAGGCCAGCGGCGATGAGGCCTCTGTCGCAGAGGACGCCGCGTTGGTGGCGCTGGCGACCGTCTGCGACGTCGTTCCCTTGACCGGGGAGAATCGCGCACTCGTGCAGCACGGCCTCGAGCTGCTGCGGCGCTGCCAGCTGCCCGGGCTACGCGAGTTGATGCGCGTGGCCGGCGTCGACCAGCTGTCGCTGCGCGCGGACTCTCTGGGATTCGCGCTCGGCCCGCGCATCAACGCCGCCGGGCGTATGGGATCGGCCGAGCCGGCCGTCGAGCTCCTGCTGACGCAGAACAGCGAGCGTGCGGCAGAGCTTGCAGCCCAACTGGCCGGCGCAAACCGCCTGCGCAAGGAGATCGAGCAGGAGGTTTTAGGGCAGGCCGAGTCCCAGGCCGCGCGCCAGCGCGACCGCTATGCGCTCGTAGTCGCCGGCGAGGGCTGGCACCCCGGAGTGCTGGGCATCGTCGCCGGTCGCCTGGCCGAGCGCTATCGCAGGCCGGCCCTCGTACTCGGTCTCGACGCGGAGACGGCAAGCGGATCGGGGCGGGCGGGAGGCCCCTTTGACCTGCACGGTGGTCTTGACGCCTGCGCAGAGCTGCTGACACGCTTCGGTGGGCACCGCGCCGCGGCCGGGCTCGAGCTGCCGCGCGATCGCCTCGACGCCCTGCGCGAGCGCTTCAGCGCGGTGGCCGCCGAAAGCTTGACACCCGATGACCTGCGCCCGCAGCTGCCCGTCGACGTCGTCGTGGCGCCGTCCGACGTCAACCTCGAAGTGGTCGACGCGCTCGAACGGCTGGGGCCCTTCGGCGCGGCAAACCCGACACCGCAGGTGTTGTTGTCGGGCGTACGGCTGGACAGCGTGGCCAAGCTCGGGCGCACGGGCAACCACTTCAAGCTCGGAGTCAGCGCTCAAGGGGTGCGCGCCAACGTCGTCGCCTTCCGACAGGATCGCGTGATCGCCCAGTCGCCGTTGCCACGCCCCGTCGACCTTGTGGTCGAGCTGCAGCGCAACGAGTACAACGGCCGCGAGGAAGCGCAGGCAGTGATGCGCGCCCTGATCGAGCGCGATGACGCGACAGCGGCGCGCTGGCGATCGGATTTTGAGCGCGCGCTGACGGCAGAGCCGGAGCCGCCCGGGAAGGACGTCGCGGGGGTGCTCCGCCGTCAGCACACCGTCGTCGCCTACCGGCACGTACGCGACGGCGACGGTCAGCTCGAGACGCTGCTGGGTGCGCTGGCGGCCGATCTGCCCAGCGCCGCCGTGGCGGGGCTCGCGCTGCGCTCGCTGAGCGAGATCGGCGTCGTAGGGTTCGAGCGCAGCGATCATTCGGTCGATGGGTTTCACATACGCGAGGGTGGCGGCGCACTCGATCAGTCGCCGACATTTCGCGCCTATAGTGGAAGTCAGGAGTGACGTGCGATGGAACCGCAGCTGCAGCGCACAACTGAGCCGGTGATCGGTCAGACCACCACCGCTGGCGCCGGACCCGGCGCCCCGCAGGCCGCTGCTCCGATCGCCGCCGACACGCGCGAGAAGTTCGACGAACTGCTGGCGGTGATCGAGGAGCACGCCGAGGGCAACGTCGAACCGATCGACGTCGGGCTCGTCGAGGCGGCCTTCGAGTTCGCCGCCCAGCGCCACGTCGACCAGTTCCGCCGCAGCGGCGAGGACTTCGTGGTGCACCCCGTGGAGGTGGCCAAGATCTGCGTCGGGATGCGCCTCGACACCGAGACGCTGTGCGCGGCCCTGCTGCACGACACGGTCGAGGACACGGCCACCACGCTGGCCGAGATCCGCGACCACTTCGGCACAGAGACGGCCGCTCTGGTCGACGGCGTCACAAAACTGACCGGCATCACCTTCACCAGTCGCGACGAGGCGCAGGCCGAGAACTACCGCAAGATGATGGTGGCGATGGCCGAGGACGTCCGCGTCATCCTGATCAAGCTGGCCGACCGGCTGCACAACATGCGCACGATCGGCGCCATGCCAAAGCAGAAGCAGATCGAGAAGAGCCGCGAAACGCTGGACATCTTCGCTCCGCTGGCGCACCGCCTTGGTATCCACGCCATCAAGTGGGAACTCGAAGACCTCGCCTTTGCGACCCTGCACCCGCGTAAGTACGCAGAGATCAAGGCGCTCGTCAGTCAGCAGCGCGAGGAGCGCGAGAACTACGTCGAAGAGGCTGGCCAGTACCTCTCTGGTCAGCTGGCAGACGCCGGGATCACGGCCATGATCACCGGCCGCGCCAAGCACTTCTATTCGATCTACGTGAAGATGACGAAGAAGGGCCGCGAGTTCAATGAGATCTTCGACCTCACGGCGATGCGCGTGATCGTCGACGACGTGAAGGATTGTTACGGCGCGGTCGGCATCGTCCACAGCATCTGGAAGCCGCTGCCCGGTCGCTTCAAGGACTTCATCGCGATGCCCAAGACGAACATGTATCAGGCGTTGCACACGACGGTGATCGGGCCCGAGGGCCGGCCGCTCGAGATCCAGATCCGAACACGCGAGATGCACGACATCGCCGAATACGGGGTTGCCGCCCACTGGGTCTACAAGCAGCGCGGCTACCGCAGCAGCTCGTCGGAGAGCGCGCGCTTCAGCGGCGAGGCCAATCAGGACTGGCTGCAGCGCCTCGTCGGCAGCGAATCGGCTTCAGACGGGTCCGAGGAGTTCGTCAAGAACCTCAAGATCGACCTCTTCGACGACGACGTCTTCGTCTTCACGCCCAAGGGCGAGGTCAAGTCACTTGCCGCAGGCGCGACGCCGCTCGACTTCGCCTACGAGGTGCACACCGACGTCGGCCACCGCACGGTCGGCGCCAAGGTCAACGGCAAGATCGTGCCCCTGCACTACAAGCTGAAGTCGGGCGACATCGTCGAGGTTCTGACGAGCAAGCACGACCGCGGACCGTCGCGCGACTGGCTGGCGCTGGTCAAGACGACGCGTGCGCGCAACAAGATCCGTGCATTCCTCAAGCGCGAACAGCGCGAGGGGTCCGAGCA
>JBIQMF010000077.1:0-7527 GCA_044463545.1 Solirubrobacterales bacterium | reverse complement strand
GACGTCGACGACCTCACCGAACTCCTCGAACAACGCCATCGCCTGCTCGGGCTCGTTCGTGTGCACGTGCACGCGCAGCGTCGTGCTGTCGCCGACCACCAGCACGGAGTCACCCAGCTTCTCGAGCGCGCCCCGGAAGTGTGCCTGCGAGAGTTCGCTGCCGGTCACCGCAAAGTTCGTGCACCAGCGGAAGGTGCTCGACTCGTGCAGCTCGTCGACGCGGCGCAGGGGTGCTGCGTGGTGGGCCAGGCGCGCGGTCGCCGAGTCATCGCCCGAAAGCGCCGCCAGGATGCCCGACATGATCACGACCATGCCGTAGCCGCCCGAGTCGACGACGCCAGATTCTTTGAGCACGGGCAACAACTCGGGGCTGCGCGCAACCGACTCCTCGCCGACGCTGACGGCACCGGAGATGAGCTGGGCCAGGGCGACCTCCTGGACGCTGTCCTCGGCGTCGGCGTCCAGATGCGCACCGTCCATGTGCGCCACCATCTGCGAGACGCGACTGGCGATCTCGCGGATCACCGTCAGCATCGTCCCCTCCTGCGGCTCGCGCACGGACTCGTAGGCAGCGTCTGAGGCGCGCGCCAGTGCCGCCGCCGCCAGCGCCGGATCGATGCGCTGGCCGGGCCGCGAGGTCAGCTCCTCGGCCAGACCGCGGACTATCTGCGAGAGGATCACGCCGCTGTTGCCGCGCGCGCCCAGCAGCGCCGCGCGCGCCACGGTGTGCACGATCTCGTCGCGGCCGATCTCGTCGATCGCGCGTCCGTCGGCCGTGAGGTCGTCGAGCGAGTCGAGCACGGCGCGCAGGGTGCGCGCCATGTTGTCGCCGGTGTCGCCGTCGGCCACGGGAAAGACGTTGAGATCGTTGATCTCCTCGCGACGCGCCTCGAGCGCGTCGCAGGCCGACTCGACGATGCGGCGGAATCTGACTAGAGAGGGATCCGGCACGCGGAGCAGGTTACACCTGCCGATGGCGCCGTGGCTTAGGGTGAGCACCAGGAGAGGAGAGCCCAATCATGCTCAACGACGCACAGAAGAAGTTGATCGACGCAAAGAACTTTGCCCACGTGGCGACGCACTTCCCCAACGGCCGGGTCCAGGTCAACCCGGTCTGGATCGATCGCGACGGTGAACACCTGCTCATCAACAGCGCCGAGGGTCGCGCAAAGGTCAGAAACCTTGAGGCCGATCCGCGCATCACGCTCGAGGTGAGCAACCACGAGAACCCCTACGAGTACGTCGAGATCCGGGGTCGCGTGGTCGAGATGACGCGCGACGGCGCCGATCAACACATCGACGCGCTGGCCAAGAAGTACATGGGCGTCGACGAATACCCGCTCCGCCAACCCGGCGAGGTCCGCGTGAAGATCGTGATCGAGGTCGAGAAGGCGCTGGGCAGCGCCGGGCGCGAAGACTGAGGCTCACCCGGCCCGCGCCCCTGCGGCCGGGCCAGACGCGTGCAGCTCAGAGCACCTTCGAAAGAAACGCGCGCGTGCGCTCGTTCTGTGGATTGCTGATGACCTCCACGGGGTCCCCGCTCTCGACCACCACGCCCTCGTCCATGAAGACGAGCTGGTCGCCGGCCTCGCGCGCGAAGCCGATCTCATGCGTCACGCAGACCATCGTCATGCCCTCGCTGGCGAGGTCGCGCATGACGGCCAGCACATCGCCGACGAGCTCTGGGTCGAGTGCGCTCGTGGGCTCGTCGAAGAGCATCAGCTTCGGCCGCATGGCCAGGGCACGGGCGATCGCGATGCGCTGCTGCTGGCCGCCCGAGAGCTGATTCGGGTAGGCGCCGGCGCGATCGCGCAGTCCGACCTGTTCGAGCAACTGGTGGGCGTGCTCGACGGCTTCGGCCTTGGGGATCTTCTTGACCCGCAGCGGCGCCTCGATGATGTTCTGCAGCGCCGTCATGTGCGGAAAAAGATTGAAGCGCTGGAAGACCATCCCGATCGACTCACGGTCGGCGGCGATCTCCGACTCTTTCTGCTCGTAGATCTTGCCCTTGGCCTCGCGGTAGCCGACGAGCGAGCCGTCGACCCGCAACTCACCGGCGTCGACACGCTCGAGGTGGTTGATGCAGCGCAGAAAGGTGCTCTTGCCGCTGCCCGAGGGGCCGAGCAGGCACAGCACCTCGCCGGGCTGGACCGCAAGGTCGATGCCCTTGAGCACCTCGTTGCGTCCGAAGCGCTTGCAGACACCCTTTGCCTCAACCATCGGAGTCGTCATGAATCGCTCCCGCCGCTCACGGCCTCGTCGGGCGGGATGCGCCGCGGCCAGAAGTTCTTGAAGAAGTGCTCGAGCCTTGACTGCGGCGGCTCGCGCCGCGTCCCGCGTGAGAAGTAGCGCTCGATGTAGTGCTGGATCACGGTCAGGATCGAGGTGAAGAAGAGGTACCAGACCGAGGCCACGACGAGCAACTCGATCGTGCGGTAGTTGCGCGAGTAGATGAGCTGGGCCTGGTAGAGCAGGTCGGAGACTGCGATCACCGAGACCAGCGAAGTTGTCTTGAGCATCGAGATCGTCTCGTTGCCGGTCGGCGGGATGATCACGCGCATCGCCTGCGGCAGCACGATGCGCCGCATCGTCTGCAGTCTGCTCATACCCAGCGCAGAGGCCGCCTCTTCCTGCCCCTCGTCTACTGAGTTGATGCCGGCGCGCACAATCTCGGCCATGTAGGCGGCCTCGTTGAAGCCGAGCCCGAAGATGGCCGCCATGAACGGCGTGATGAGATTGTTGGCCTCGGTGCCGAAGAACTCCGGGCCGCCGAAGGGCACGCCGATCGAGACGTGCGGGTAGACGGCACCCAGAAAGCCCCAGAAGAGCAGTTGTACGAGCACCGGAGTGCCTCGGAAGATCCAGATGTAGAACCAGCTGACGGTCGATGCAACGGGGTTCGGTGAGCGCCACATGACGGCCAGCACGATGCCCAGCACCACGCCCATCACCATCGCGATGAGCGTCAGCAGCAGGGTCAGCTGCAGACCTTGGAAGATCTGCTCGGAAAAGAGGTACTTGTCGATCGTCTCCCAGTCCAGGCGGGCCTCGGTGGCGATCGACCAGATGGCGTTGGCGACGATCAGCAGCAGCAGCGCTGCGCTGATCCAACGCCACGGATGCCGGACAGGCACCGCCTTGATCGGAGCGTGCTCGCTGCGCGCGCCGGGTTCGGCGGTACCTGTCCCTGGTTCATCCGTCAACTTGCTGCTCCGACTGCGATCAGCTCTCGGCGCCGTTGATCACGGACTTCTTGATCGCGCCGGACTCCTGACCCCACTTGGCGAGAATCGCCTCGTAGGTGCCGTCGTCGATCATCACCTGGACGGCAGCCTGCACGGCCTCGGCCATGCCGGAGTCCTTGGGGACCGCGATGCCGTACGGGGCGGTGTCGTAGACGGTGCCGGTCGACTTCAGCGCGCCGTCCGACTGCTGGACGGCGTAGAGCGCCACCGGCGAGTCGGCGAGGGCGACCTGGGCCTTGTTCGAGCGCAGGGCGAGGTCGACGTCGGTCTGCTGCGTGAAGACCGAGATGTCGATCTTCTCGTCGCACTTCTCGTTCTGGGCCTCGACGTCCTCCTGCTGGACCGTGCCCTTCTGGACGGCAACCTTCTTGCCACAGAGGTCCTCAAGCGTGCTGACCTCGGTGGGGTTGTCGGCCGTGGTGTAGAAGCCGGTACCGGCGGTCAGGTAGGTGACCATGTCGACGACCTGCTCGCGCTCCTTGTTGTCCGTGAAGGACGAGATGCCGAGGTCGAACTTCTCGGCGGCGAGACCCGGGATGATGGCGTCGAAGGTCGTGTTCTTCTTCTCGACCTCAAGGCCCAGCGTCGTACCGAGGGCGTCGGCGATGTCAGCGTTCATGCCGATGATCGTCTTGCCATCCTCGTCGAAGAACTCGTTGGGCGCGTAGCTGGCGTCCATCGCGACCGTGACCTTGCCGGCGTCGGCGATCTTCTGCGGCAGCTTGTCGGCGGCCGCCTGGTTGAAGTTTCCGGTGATCGAGGCGGTGTCGCCGCTGTCGGTCTTCTCGCCTGAGTCATCGTCGCTTCCGCAGCCTGCGACAAACACCGCGAGGGCGAGCGTCGCCATCACGGCAAGGATGCGAAACAGGGCTGAGCGTGAGCGAGCACCAGAGGGGTTGCTGCTGGTCATCTGACTGCCTGAACCTTTCTTTGTCGACCGGTCTCCCTCAACCAGTCGTGTGAACAGGGGGAAATCTAGCGACACCCGGCCCCGCACGGAGCCTCGCCGGCTCACCCCCGGACAAACAACCCACCCCCACCCCTTGCATGCCTCCGGCATGCAAGGCCGGGCCGGGCCTGAAGGCCCCATGAACAAGGGGGATTTCCTGCATGCCTCTGGCATGCAAGGCCGGCGGGCTCACGAACCAACGGGCTCAAGGACAGGCACATCCAGCGGCCGCAGGAACCAGCGCGGAGGCACAAGAATCAGCACGAAGGCGCAGGAATCAGCGCGGAGCGGCAGTGCTCTTGCGAGCGCGGAGCGCCAGCGCGCTCATGAGCGGAAGTCGGCCCGCAGTGACGGCTGCGCGCCGGGGCGGCGGGTCAGACGGCCTTGACGACCTTGCCGGCCTTGATGCAGCGTGTGCAGACGTACTCGCGTGACTTGCTCACGCCGCCGCCCTTGGCCGGGACCTGGATACGGATCTTCTGCAGGTTCGGGTCAAAGCGGCGCTTCGTGGCCACCATCGAGTGGCTGCGCGACTGACCGAACGACGGCCCGCGGCCGCATGAAACACAAACTTTCGCCATAACGGGGAGGGATGGTAGCGGCTCAGGAGCGCGCGTCGTCGAGATCGTCCTGCTCGCTTGCGACGGCGTCGCGCATGCGCGCCATGTGGATGATGGCCTCCACTGCATGGGCACCCTGATCGCGCTTGCCGCCGCCGCTGCGGGCCAGCGCCTGATCCATGTTGTCGACCGTCAGCACGCCGAACGCGCACGGCACCCCGGTGTCGAGCTGGACATCCTGGATGCCGCGTGCTGCCTCGCTGCAGACGAAGTCGTAGTGGTCGGTCTCGCCGCGGATCACGGCGCCGAGACAGGCGATGCCGTCGTAGCGACCGCTCTCGGCCAGATACATCGCCGCCAGCGGCAGCTCGAAGGCGCCGGGCACGGTGAACTTGTCGACCTGGCCCGCGTCCACGCCAGCCTTTGCGAAGGCCTCATCGGCTCCACTCAGCAGGCGCTCGGCCAGATCCTTGTAGAAGTCGCCGACCACGATGGCCCAGCGCCCGACTGACGTCACGTCGCTCATTGGCCCGCCTTTTCACGGTCGCGCTCCTGCTCCTGCTGGATCATCTCTTCGTCAAAGTTGAGTCCCTGGTGATGCAGCGCGTGCTCCATACGGTCGCGCTTGGTCCGCAGGTAGTCGACGTTGTGCTCGTTGGGATCGGCCTCGATCGGCACCTGCGCCGTGACCGAGAGTCCGTAGCCCTGCAGGCCGATGATCTTCTTCGGGTTGTTGGTCATGATGCGGATGCTTGTGAGCCCCAGGTCGACGAGCATCTGCGCGCCGGTGCCGTAGTCGCGCAGGTCTGCCGGCAGGCCCAGCTCGAGGTTGGCGTCGACCGTGTCGCGGCCCTGGTCCTGCAATGCGTAGGCGCGAAGTTTGTTGAGCAGCCCGATGCCGCGACCCTCCTGGGCCAGATACAACAGCACCCCCCTGCCCTCGCGCTCGATCTGCGCCAGCGCCAGGTGCAGCTGGTTGCCGCAGTCGCAGCGCCGCGAGTGGAAGACATCGCCGGTCAGGCATTCCGAGTGCACGCGCACGAGCACGTCGTCTTCGCCGTCGACCTTGCCCTTGACCAGCGCAACGTGGTGGCTGCCGTCCACCAGCGAGCGGTATCCGACGACGTTGAACTCACCGAACTCGGTCGGCATCTTGGCCTCGGCAACGCGCTCGACGAGCTTGTCGTGGCGCCGGCGATACTCGATCAGCTGCGCGACCGTGATCATCTTGAGGCCGTGCCGCTTGGAGTACTCGGTGAGATCGGCGACGCGCGCCATCGTGCCGTCCTCGTTCATGATCTCGCAGATCACCCCGGCCGGCCGCAGGCCGGCCAGCCGACCGAGGTCGACGGCGGCCTCGGTCTGTCCGGTGCGCTCGAGCACGCCGCCCGGCTTGGCCTTCAGCGGAAAGACGTGTCCGGGCTGCACGAGGTCGCGCGGCGTCGACTCGGGATCGACGGCGACCTGGATCGTGCGCGCGCGGTCGGCGGCGCTGATCCCGGTGGTCACCCCCTCGCGCGCCTCGATCGAGACCGTGAATGCCGTACCGAAGCCAGATTCGTTCTTCAGCGCCATGAGGTTGAGGCCCAGCTCGTCGCAACGTTCTGGGCTGAGCGCGAGGCAGATCAGGCCGCGCCCCTCTTTGGCCATGAAGTTGATGGCCTCGGGGGTCGCAAACTCGGCTGCCAGCGTGAGGTCGCCCTCGTTCTCGCGGTCCTCGTCGTCACAGACGATCACCATCTTGCCCTGCTTGTAATCCTCGAGGGCTTCTTCAATCGAGCTGAAGGGAGAGTTCTTCTCACCCATTGATCAAAACCTGCGTTCTACTCGGGGGGATGGGTCAGCAGGCGCTCGACGTGCTTGGCGAGGATGTCGACCTCGAGGTTGACCGCCGAACCGACCTGCAGGCCCCCGAGGGTAGTCCGTTCCTGGGTCTCCGGGATCAAGGAGACCTCGGCGAAGTCGTCGCCGACGGCGCTGACCGTGAGGCTGACCCCGTCGATCGCGATCGAACCCTTCTCCACGACGTAGCGGGCCAGATCTTCGGGCAGCTTCACGCGCAGAACACGCGCGAAACCGTCCTCGCGGACCTCGGCAATCCGGCCGAGGCCGTCGACGTGCCCCTGCACGATGTGGCCGTCGAGCTTGTCCCCCACCGCCAGCGGCAGTTCGAGGTTGACGCGGCTGCCGACGGCCAGCCCTCCGAGGTTCGTCCGCGAGAGCGACTCGTTCATCACGTCGGCAGAGAAACCCGTCGGCGTCAGCGCGGCGGCCGTCATGCAGGCACCGTTGACAGCGACCGAGTCGCCGAGCTGCAGCTGCGAGGCCAGCGCGGTCTCGATCTCGATCTGCGCACCCTGCTCGTGGCGCTCAACCTTGGCCACGGTGCCGCTGTGGTCGATCAGTCCGGTGAACATCGCCTGATCGTATTCGGGCCGCGCGGGTCGCGACCCGCCGTCCGCGCCGGCGGCGACGGCCGCGAGGCTGCGCGCGGTGCGACTCGCAGCCCATGCCGGCAGCGACGGCTGCGAGGTTGCGAGGCCGCGAGGCTGCGAAGCCACGAAGCTGCGAGACCGCGAGGCTGCCAGCGGCGCAGGGCGTTTGCACTCTTGGACCTTGCATGCCGGAGGCATGCAAGGTTTTTGGCTTGTTCAAGGGGTTCTTTGGTGCGACTTCGGCTTGCATGCCGGAGGCATGCGAGGCATGCGAGGCATGCAAGGCATGCAAGGCATGCGCGGCGTGCAAGGCATGCGAGGCATGCTCGGCATGCGCG
>JBIQMF010000076.1:0-7536 GCA_044463545.1 Solirubrobacterales bacterium | reverse complement strand
GACGAGAAAGCCGGTCACCGCAGCTGCCTTGGTGATCTGCTCCTTGTGGTCGGCGATGTGCTGACGCCAGTCGGTGATGCGCACGATCTCGCTACGCGTGTTGTCGACGGCGCGCACGAGCTCCTGGCGGTTCTGCTCGATCGAGGCGCGGATCTCTTCGGGGCTGCGCTGCGGCATCAGTTCTTTCCTCCTGTGTCGGTCGGCGGAGCCGGTGGGTCCTCGGGCGGCCTCGGAGGCGTGTAGTCCTGCGGCTGGATCGGTTGACCGAGCACGTCGCGGTCCTCAAAGTGCGGCAGCTCGTCGGGTGGCGTACCGCCCTTGGCGGCCTGCTCGGCTGCCAGCTTGCCGGCCTTCCTGGCCTTGCGCGCGGCCGACTTCTCGGCCTTGGCCGCCGCCTTGGCAGCCCGCTTGGCAGCCTTCTCGGCTTCGCGCGCTTCTTTGGCTTCGAGCTTGGCGCGGCGCTTGGCCTCCTTGGCGTCGACGCCAGCTTCGTCGGCGTCCTGAAATGCCTCTTCGGCCGCGGCCGCGGCGTTTGCTGCGGCGGCGTCGAGCACGTCGATCACCTCGCCGGTGTCGCCCCTCGACGGTGCGGGGGCCTGCGCTGCAGACGACTTTCCGGCGGGAGTCTGTGCTGCAGGAGTCTGTGCCGCGGGGGCCTGTGCTGCAGGAGTCTGTGCCGCGGGAGCCTGTGCGGCGGGCGCGGCGGGCTCTGCAGCGGCGGGGGCCTGCGCGGGCTCAGCAGCGCCCGCGGCCTCGGGCGTTGCGGCGTCGTCGAGCTTGGGGTGTGTCGCCGCCGGGACGGGCGTCGCCGTCGGCGCTGCCTCCTCGACCGCGACGGTGTCGATCGCGGCGTCCTGGTCCTTGTCGATCTCGCTCTTGAGCGCGTCGCGCGTCTGCCTGGCCTCGTCGATGGCCTGGGTCGGGGCCAGCTGAGAGCCCTTCTTGATCTTCTTCAGGGCGACAAACGCGAGTCCGCCGCCGATCGCGAAGCAGGCGAAGGCGACGATGAAGAATCCGAGCCAGGGATAGAGCGCGCCGATCGCGTCGGCGACAAGAAAAGAGATGGCGATGAGCAGGACGAAGAGGCCGAAGAAGGCGAACACGCCGCCGACGATGGCGGCCACCGACCCGCGCAGCAGGTCCTGGGCTGCGACGGCGATCTCGGCCTTGGCCAGCTCGATCTCTTCCTGCACGATCTTCGTCGTGCGGTCGACGATCTCGCCGATCGAGATCCCCAGCGGCGGTGTCTCGTCGGGACGCCCCATGCTCAGCTGCCCGGAGGTTCTTCGCCGAACACCTTCGTCCAGACGGCCTCTGCGACCTTGCTGGCGGCGATCGCTGCCAGCGCGCTGACGCCGGCCATCACGCCGCTCCAGAGCAGACGCTTGACCATTTCGTTCTGGATGATGGCCGGAAGATTGTCGGCCGGGACTGTCTTCGTGCTCTCTGACATAGCTTGGTTGACCCTGTCTCGCAGAGCGCCCGCCCGCTACCAGGAGTAGGCAGCCGGGACGCGGTTGGCAAGGCTCGGCAGCTTATCGCGGATGGCGCTCAGCGATCCGAAGTCGAGCTCGGCCGTGATCACGCATTCGCCCTCGCCGGCGGCGCGCGCAAGGACCTCGCCCCAGGGGTCGACGATCATCGAGTTGCCGTAGGAGAGCCGGTCGCCGTCGTGCAGCCCGAACTGGCCGGCGGCGACGATGAAGAGCTGGTTCTCGACGGCGCGCGTGCGCACGAGCAGCTCCCAGTGCGCCTCGCCGGTGACCTGCGTGAACGCCGCCGGGATCGTCTCGATGAGCGCGCCGCGAACGGCCAGGATGCGAAAGAGCTCGGGAAAGCGCAGGTCGTAACAGATCGTCATGCCCAGCGGGGTTCCGTCTGCCAGCCGGGTCAGCACGATTTCGCTGCCCGCGTCCTCGTGAGCCGACTCGCGGTACTCCTGACCGTCGACGACGACGTCGAACATGTGGATCTTGCGATAGCTGGCCCGCAGCTCGCCGTCCGGCCCGAGGTGCACGGAGGTGTTGGCGAGCTTCTCCTGCCCCGCAACCTGCTCGACGATCGAACCGGCGATTACGTCGACGCCGAACTCGCGGGCGATTTCGCTGCACAGCGTGATCGTGGGTCCGTCGAGCGTCTCGGCGTTCTCGAAGTAGTCGCGCGTGCTGCCCATCACGTTGAACTTCTCGGGCAGGACGATGAGGTCGGCGCCGTCTTCGGCGGCCTCGCGCATCAGCCGCTCGGCGACGGCGAGGTTTGCGGCCTTGTCGGCCTGCGAATTCATCTGGACGGCTGCGGCGCGCATCTGGGTCAAGAGACTAAAAGACCCCTCCCCCGGCCGGCCGCGGCCTACTGAGCCTGAGCCTTCTGACGCCGGCGGAGTTCGGCCTGCAACAGCTTCACGTGCATGGCGCTGAGCAGATCGCGCATCGGCGCGTGTCCGCGCTCGATCAAGTCGGCCGCCTCTTCGGCCGAGAGCTTGCCCGGCAGCTTTTCGCTGATCACATCGACCTCGTCGCGCGCCAGCGCCTCAAGATGACGCATGTAGATGAGGGCGTCGTAGATCGTGAAGCCCAGCGCCTCGCCGTAGCCGCTCTCGCGGAAGGCGGCGATGGCGCCCAGAAACTCTGCGTCGGGCGGTGAGTAGCGCGGGCCATTGCGGCCTTCGATCAGCTCGACGGCACCGATGCGCTCGAATCCGTCCAGCACCTCCTCGGGCAGGCCGAGCTTCTCGATCGCCTGCTTCTTGCTGACCCCGCGACCGGCCGAGATCTTCTGCGAGCGCTCGAGCAGCGTGTCGCCGAGTTCGAGCCTGGCCTCCACGCGGTCGGGCTCGTTCTCGAGGATGCGCTTGATCACACCCAGCGGCAGATAGCGCTCCTCCTGCAACCGCTTGATGAGCTTGATGCGGCCGACGTACTCGGGCGAGTACCAGGCGCTGTTGCGGCTGGTCTTGACCGGTTCCGGCAACAGGCCCTCGCGCAGGTAGTGCTTGATTGTCGCCGCCGGGACCCCGCTGGCCTCGGCCAGCGCGCCCATCCGCAGCAGACCTTCTGTGTTCCGGTTGCTCACCGCCCGGCCACCACGCCACGCTCGCGCAACTGCGCGATCTCTTCGTCGTCGTAGCCCAGCGTTGCCAGCACCTCGTCGGTGTGCTGGCCGTAGTGCGGAGCGGGCTCGGCGCGGCCGGGGCGCACGCCGTCGAAGATGGCGGGCGGCGCGAGCTGCCGCACAGGGCCGATGCCTGGCTGCTCGACCTCCATCACCATCCCGCGCTGCTGCACGAGCTCAGACTCGAGCGCCTCGTCGAGCTCAAGGATCGGCTCAATGCAGCAGTCGTGCTCGTCGTTGAATGCCTTCCACTGCGCCCGCGTCCGCGACCTGAAGACCTCAGCGACGGCGGCGTGCCCCTCGCTGCCGACCAGCTCGAACTGATTGGCGATGAGGTCCTCGCGGTCGATGCCGCGGCAGAAGGCCTGCCAGAACTTCGGTTCGAGCGCCCCGCACGAGACCCAGCCGTCGGCCGCCTCATACGGCACATAACAGGCCCAGCGCCCCGCGAGGTCCACGTCGCCGCGCCTGCGCACGTCGCCGTTGAGCGCGCTCGAGGCGGGCATCGCCAGCCACGCCAGCGCGCCGTCGGTCATCGAGATGTCGATGTTCGTGCCCGCGCCCCCGCCCTTGACCTTGAGCAGCGCGGCGAGAATCGCCGTGGCCGCGGTCTGGGCGCCGCCGCCGATGTCGGCAATCTGCCCCGCTGCCTGCACCGGTGGCCCGTCCTTTGCGCCGGTCATGGCAAGAAGACCGATGTGGCCGAGGTAGTTCATGTCGTGGCCGGCGCGGTCCCTGTAGGGGCCGTCCTGGCCGTATCCGGTGATTGCGCAGTAGACAAGCTTGTCGTTGACGGCCTGCATCGCCGCGTAGCCACAGCCCAGCTTGTCCAGCACGCCGGGGCGGAACGATTCGAGCACGACGTCGTACTGGCCGACAAGGCGCAGCAGAATCTCTCTGCCCGTTTCGCTCTTGAGGTCGAGCTGGATCGAGCGCTTGTTGCGGTTCAGTCCGTGAAACTGGGCGCTGGCGATGCCCTTGGCCTGCGCCTCCTCGCCGCCGAGATAGGGCGGGGTCATGCGCAGATAGTCGCCGACGCCGGTGTCCTCGACCTTCAGCACCTCGGCGCCGAGATCGGCCAGGATCAACGAGCAGAACGGCCCCGGCAGCAGGCGCGAGAGGTCGAGCACCTTGACGCCCGCCAGCGGCAGCTCGGAAGCTGCGTCAGCCATTGCGCGGGACCCCCAGAAGCTCGCGCGCCTCGGCGATCGAGGCGACCTTGCGACCGCCGGCTTCGATCTGCCTGGCCGCCTCCTCACAGAGCTGGCCGTTGCCCGATGCCTGCGAGCCGTCCGGCAGGTAGAAGTTGTCCTCGAGCCCGACGCGCACGTTGCCGCCCTGCTCGACGGCCACCGGAACGAGGTCCCACTGCTCGCGTGAGACGCCGACGAGGCCCCAGTTGTTGACGCCGTCGCCGCCCCAGGTGATGGCGCCGTCGTCGCCGGGCTGGGGCACCTGAGTGATCATGTGGCGCAGGTTGGCCTCGCGCGCCGGCGTCGCACCCAGCACGCCGTGGACGAGCGAGATCTGCAGCGGAGCCTCGAGGATGCCCATCTCGATGAGCGGTTCGAGCGAGGCCAGGTGGCCGACCTCGAAGCACTCGTGCTCGGGACGGATGCCGTACTCGTTCATGCCCTTGAGGAACTGGATGATCGTCTCGAAGCTGTTCTCGAAGACGAAGCCGAAGACGAAGTCGTTGCGTCGGCGCGAGAACTTGGCGTAGTTCATCGAGCCCATGTTGAGCGCGGCGACGTCTGGGCGCACGGCCTCGAGATACTCGAGGCGCTTCTCCACCGAGATACCGACGGCGCCGGTCGAGAAGTTGATCACCACGTCACCGCACTCGGCCTTGATCGCCTCGGTGATGTTGCGGTAGTCCTCGATCTCAAACGACGGGCTGCCGTCGGGCGTGCGCGCGTGGATGTGGATCATCGAGGCGCCGGCGTTGACGGCGTCCTTGGCCTCGCGGGCGTACTCCTCGGGCGTGTAGGGGATCGCCGGGTGCTGCTGCTTGTTGGCAACGACCCCGGAGATCGAGTTGGTGAGGATGCAGGGTTTGTCGTATCCGCTCATTTTCTTGCTCCTAGACAGGCATCACGCCGTGTTTCTTGGCAGGGCGGTCGACGTGTTTGTTCTCTGACATTTCAAGCGCCTTGATGATGCGCAGGCGCGTCTCGCGGGGGTCGATGACGTCGTCGATCATCGCGTTGCCGGCCGCGAGGTAGACGTCGATCATCTTGCTGGCGGCCGCCAGCAGTTCTTCGCGCTTGGCCTCGGGGTCCTCGGCCTTCTCGATCACGCTGCGACCGATGATGTTGACGGCGCCCTCGGCACCCATCACGCTGATCTCGGCGCTGGGCCAGGCGTAGATGGCGTCGGGCTCGTAGCCCGAACCGTTCATCACGTAGTAGCCGGCGCCGTAACACTTGCGGATCAGGATCGTGACCTTCGGCACCGTGGCTCGACTGGTGGCGTAGAGCATCTTCGCGCCGTGCCGGATGATGCCGGCCTCTTCGACCTTGCTGCCGACCATGAAGCCCGGGACGTCCTGCAGGTAGACGAGCGGGATGTTGTAGGCGTCGCAGAGATTGATGAAGCGCGCGGCCTTGTCGGCCGAGTCGTTGTCGAGGATGCCGCCGAGCGCCTTGGGCTGGTTGGCCACGATGCCGACGCTGCGGCCGTCCATGCGCGCAAAGCAGGTGATCACCGACTTCGCCCACTTGCCCTTCATGTCGAAGTACTCGCCGTCGTCGACGATCAGCTTGATCAGCTCATACATGTCGTAGGGCTGACGGTTGCTCTCGGGCAGGATGCTCATGAGCTCTTCGGCGCCGCGGTGGATCGGGTCCTCGGTGGCGCGGCGCGGCGGCTTCTCGCCGCTGTGGCTGGGCATGTAGGAGAGGTAGTCCTTGATCGCCTGGATGCAGGCGGCGTCGTCCTCGCACTCCATGTCGGCGACGCCGGACTTGCGGTTGTGCACCTTGAAGCCGCCGATCTCCTCGTCGGTGACCTCTTCGCCGGTGGCCGCGCGCACGAGGTGCGAGCCGGCCAGGGCCATCGAGCCCTGGCCCTTGACCATCGGCAGGAAGTCGGCCAGCGCAGGCACGTAGGCGGTGCCGGCCGCGCAGGGGCCCATCACGGCGGCGATCTGCGGGATCACGCCGCTCATCGTCACCTGCTCGCGGAAGAGGTGTCCGCTGCCTGCGAAGAGTGAACCTACGGCCTCCTGGATGCGGGCACCGGCGCTGTCGAGCAGCCAGATCATCGGCATGCGCTTGTTCAGGGCCAGGGCGCGCAGGCGGCTGAGCTTGACCTCACCGGTGTAGCCCATCGAGCCGGCCATCACGGTGAAGTCGTAGGCGGCGACGCAGACCATGCGGCCGTCGACCTTGCCGTAGCCGGTGATCACGCCGTCGGCCGGGGCGTCGACGCCTTCGAGGGCGCGCTGCGAGAAGTGCGGGTGCGCCTGCAGGCCGAGCTCCTCGAAGGTGCCCTCGTCGATCAAGAGGTCGAGGCGCTCGCGCGCGGTCAGCTTGCCGCGCTCGTGCTGCTTGGCGATCTTCTCGTCGCCCCCACCCTTGAGGTTGTGTTCGCGCTTGGCGATCAGCTCGTCGACGAGCTCCTCCATCTTCGACCTGACCACTGCGGCCTCTTCAGCGTTCATTCAGCGTCCCTTCCAGTTGGGTTCGCGCTTCTCGAAGAACGCCATGGCGCCCTCGACTGCGTCTTCGGTTGACAGCGCCACGGTGAACTGCGTGTGCAGATACTCGAGCGCGGAAAAATACGGCAGGTCCTGTTGGTTGACCATCGAATCGTGCCCGAGGCGCATCACGACCGGCGCCTTGGCGGCCAGCTTCTTGGCCCACTCGTCGGTCGCAGCGTCGAGCTCGTCCTTGGGCACGGCCTTGTTGATGAGGCCGTGCGTGACGGCTTCGGCGGCCGTCAGGCGCTCACCCAGCAGCAACATCTCGTTGACCTTCTTGCGCGGGACGTTGCGGTAGATGATCGCCATGATCATGAAGGGGAAGAGTCCGATGTTGATCTCGGGCGTCGAGAACTTGGCATCCTCGGCGGCGATCACGAGGTCGCAGGCCAGCGCCACGCCGAGACCACCGGCGACGACGTGCCCGTTGGCCTTGCAGATCGTCGGCTTGCCCAGCTCTGCGATCACGCGGAAGAGGTCGAGAAAGCGCGTCGTGCCGTAGTACTTGTGGGCCAGCGGAAGATCAGCCGAGAAGCCCGAGAGATCGCCGCCGGCGCTGAAGACCTTGCCGGCGCCGGTCAGTACGACCACGCGGACCTCGGCGTCATCCCTGGCCGCCTTGAAGGCCTCCACGAGGTCGTCGAGCATCGGGTGCGAGAGCGCGTTGCGCTTGTCGGGCTGGTTGAGCATGATCGTCGCGACACCGGCGTCGACCTCGTAAA
>JBIQMF010000075.1:0-7554 GCA_044463545.1 Solirubrobacterales bacterium | reverse complement strand
AGGTAGCGAAATTCCTTGTCGGGTAAGTTCCGACCTGCACGAATGGAGTAACGAGTTGGGCGCTGTCTCAACGATGGGCTCGGTGAAATTGCAGTCTCGGTGAAGATGCCGAGTACCCGCGGTAAGACGGAAAGACCCCGTGCACCTTTACTACACCCTGGTATTGGAACCCGGAGCATTTTGCTCAGAATAGGTGGGAGTCTTTGAAGCGCCGGCTTTGGCTGGCGTGGAGACACCTTTGAGATACCACCCTGAATGTTTTGTGTTTCTAACGGACTGCCGTGAATCCGGCGTCCAGACAGTGCCAGGCGGGTAGTTTGACTGGGGCGGTCGCCTCCCAAAATGTAACGGAGGCGCACAAAGGTTCCCTCAACACGGTCGGAAATCGTGTTCAGAGTGCAATGGCATCAAGGGAGCTTGACTGTGAGACTGACAAGTCGAGCAGGTACGAAAGTAGGTCATAGTGATCCGGCGGTAGCAAGTGGAAGCGCCGTCGCTCAACGGATAAAAGGTACGCCGGGGATAACAGGCTTATCGCCCCCAAGAGTTCACATCGACGGGGCGGTTTGGCACCTCGATGTCGGCTCGTCACATCCTGGGGCTGGAGTTGGTCCCAAGGGTTGGGCTGTTCGCCCATTAAAGTGGCACGCGAGCTGGGTTCAGAACGTCGTGAGACAGTTCGGTCCCTATCTACCGTGGGCGTTGGAGAATTGAGTGGAGTTGCCCCTAGTACGAGAGGACCGGGGTGAACAGACCTCTGGTGTAGCAGTTGTTCTGCCAAGAGCATCGCTGCTTAGCTACGTCTGGACCGGATAACCGCTGAAAGCATCTAAGCGGGAAGCCGACCACGAGATGAGTTCTCCCATCGCTTCAAGCGAGTAAGAGTCCTGGAAGACCACCAGGTTGATAGGCCGGCAGTGGAAGAGCGGCAACGTTTGCAGCTGACCGGTACTAATCACTCGAGGGCTTGACGGATATTTTTCTTCTCCTCGTGAGAAGAGTCACGATCGCCGGCGGTTTGCGTTTTTCGGCTTCGTTGTTGACGGTCACTTTCTGGTGACCGGCAGGCTTGTGCAGTTTTGAGGGTCCGCGGGTGGTTCGCGGGTTTCTCGCCGGTGTGTCGTCGAGTGGGCGACGGCGGCGCGAGGCCTCGGTTCCGGAAAATTTCCAGTGGTTATAGCGTCGGGGAAACACCTCTTCCCATTCCGAACAGAGAAGTTAAGCCCGACAGCGCCGATGGTACTTGACTCGCAAGGGTCCGGGAGAGTAGGACGCCGCTGGTTCTTGATCAAGAGAGGTCGCCTCCCCGGCGGCCTCTTTTTTTGCCCTTCTGCGCTGGCCCGGCTCCCTCTTCTGCGCTGGCCCGGCCTGTTGGGGCGAGCCTGCCGGCCCGCGCCCCCACTTGCTAGGTTGAGGTACATGCAGATGGGACCGGTCGGCGAAGCTTTGGAGCGTGAGCACCACGAGATCGACGCCGCGCTCGAGGCCTGGGAGGCGGCGGGCGAGGGCGAGCAGGAGGCAGCAAGTCGCGCCATGCTGCGCGCCATGGCGGCGCTTCGCCGACACATCTACATCGAGGAGGAGTTCCTCTTCCCCGAGCTCGCAGACAAGCTGGCGATCCCGACCCTCGTGATGCTGCGTGAGCACGGTGAGATCTGGCGCACGATGGACGAACTCGAGCGGCAGGTGGCCGCAGGTGAGGCGGCCGACGAGTCCTGCCGCATCCTGATGGCGCAGTTGACGATGCACAACGGCAAGGAAGAGCCGATCTTCTACTCGCAGACCTCAGATTTGCCGTCGGAGGCCTCAAGCGAGATGATGGCCTTCCTCGAGTCCGGCGCGATGCCGGACGGCTGGGTCTGCAAGCAGGCCGTCGTGCCCGATCAGCCCTGAGCGGCGCTGCCGGTCACGGCTTGCGGCGGCCGTTGGGGTGGGCGGCCAGCCACTTGCGCAGGACGAAGAAACCGGCGCGGCGCTTCTGTCCGTTCCAGCTCACGAGCCCCGAGTCCCAGCGGTAGAAGTCGTGCTTGCCCGGCTGGTAGGTGCCGTACCAGCTGTAGAGGTAGACGCGCTTGATGCGGCGGTCCTTGAGGGCCATCCTCAGCGTGTTGCGTACGCCGCGCGACGCCCGTCGCTCGTTGGGGCGATACACGTCGCGCATGGCGACGATTCCCCCGACTTCTGTGAGCCAGACCTCGCCGCGGACGCTGGCCATGAACCTGCGCGTGGTGCTGCGCCGCCAGCTGCGGTTGCGGTTGGCGTCGGTGTAGCTGTGCAGGCCCCACAGGCGCGGCTTTCTGGCGTGGCGCTTGAAGATCCGCAGCCAGCTCATGAAGTTGCTCTGGTCGAGCACGTCGGCGGCCACAATGCGGCAGTGGCTGCAGATCGCTCGCGTGGCGTTGTAGTACTGGGCGGCGCGCTTCGGATTGTTGCGCGTCGGCTGCGAGCGATGGTTGGCCTCATTCCACGGCGAGATGTCGCGCACGTAGGGGTAGTTCTTGCGCAGCCACCGCACGCTCTTGCGGAATGCACCGATCGTCGGCAGGTGGCGCGGGCGACGCTCTGAGGCGTTGAAGGCGATGAGCGGCCTGACGCCTGCGCGCCTGGCCCCGGTCATCCAGCGGTCAAACTCCTCGCGCTCTGCCTTGTGGTGGTAGAAGTCGTATGCGATCACCTTGCGGCTGATCCTGGTGCGCAGGCTGCGGTAGTTGGCGTCTTCAAACATGCTGGCGCTGTTCTCGCCGATTCCGACGCGCGGCACGGCCGCGCCGGCCGGCGTGGCCGTGCCGAGCGCGAAGGCGAGCGATGTCACGGCCACGACGAGCGCGCCGATGACGGGCGCCAGGTGCAGGCGCGGCGTGTGCGGAGGGTTCATGTTCAGTGGAGGTTGTGTGCCGTAAGGGGCGTAAGGGGTCTGTACCTGTAGAACACGGCTGCGCCTGCAGGGCTTCGCAGGCTGGCAGGTCTACCCGCGGCCACAACACTTGCTCGGCGACGTCTGCCCGATAGCAGGTCGACGCTGCGGCGGTCGCCCGGACTCAGGAGGCGGCGAGGCCGCGAGCGGCCGCGCGATCGTGTGCGCGCGGCAGCGAGCAGGTGACCTCGCGCGTGCGCGCGGGCTGGGTCCACTCGATGTCGCGGGCCCACAGATCGGCGCTGCGCACCGGCCTGCGCGGCAGGTCGGTGACGAGGCGGTACTCGCCGAGGGTGGCGAAGTCGATGGCGATGTCCAGTGACTTGACGAAGCGGTTCTCGGGGTTGACCTTCATCGCTCTGCTCCTTCATCTTTCGTGCTGGGGAAGAACATATGTTCGTATCGTGCGCGAGGCGACGGACGGAACAACACGAACAGACGTTCGTGGCGCTAGATTGGGCTGCTGGATGCGCGAGAAACCCCATGAACAAGCCGTTTGCGCCAGGTGCGGCGCTGCAATCGATCTTGCAGAGAGCTACCGGGTCGCGAGCAGCGACGGCGCAGGAGCAGCCGAGTTCTGTCGCCTTGAACACATCGTGTCGTGGCTCCTGCGCGGCGGCCAGTGGCAGCTTGAGCGGCCGTGGGAGGTCGAGCCGCACCAGCGTGTGGCGGCCGGTCCCTTGACGCTGTTTCGGCGTCGCGAGGGCGTCGTGATCGAGCGGCGTTTCGACTCTCCGGACGCCCTCTCAGAGTGGGCTGCCAAGGGAGGATTCTGGGCCTCGTGAGCGCGGTCTGGAGGGTTCGCCCGCGCGCTGCGAAATTACACACGGGACGGCTGTTAGCCTGAAAATTTTGATCGATTGAAGCGGGCCGCCGAGCAGCGAGGCCGGTGCCGCAGGGAGACGTAAGGTGGAAAAACTCGTAATCGAGGGCGGGCGACCGCTGTCAGGGACGATCACCCCGGCCGGCAACAAGAACGCGGCCCTGCCGTGTGTTGCCGCCGCGCTGCTGACCGACGAAGAGGTCGTGCTCGAGAACGTCCCGATGATTCGTGACGTCGACGCCATGTTGGCGCTGCTGGAGCACCTCGGTGTCAGCGTCGATCGCCGCGGTGACAACGTCGTCGCGCTGAGCGCGGCCGGCGTCAGCCACCAGGAGGTCGACCAGGAGTTGGCCAACAACATCCGCGCGTCGTTCCTCCTGGCCGGTCCGCTCCTGGCCAAGTTCGGGCACGTCGAGATGCCGCCACCCGGCGGCGACGTGATCGGGCGACGCAGGCTCGACCCGCACCTTGACGCCTTCCGCGCGCTGGGCGCGCAGATCGACGTCGACCGCTGGATCCGGATTTCTGCACCGGACGGCCTTCGCGCCAGCGACTTCATGATGGATGAGCCCTCGGTGATGGCGACCGAGAACGCCTTGCTGGCCGCAGCGCTTGCCCCGGGCGAGACGATCATCCGCAACGCCGCCACCGAGCCGCACGTGCAGGATCTGGCGCGCATGCTCGAGTCGATGGGTGCCGAGATCGACGGGATCGGCTCCAACGTGATGCACGTCCACGGCGTGGACAGGCTTTCCGGGACGCGTTTTCGCATCGGCCCCGACCACATCGAGGTCGGCAGCTTCATCGCACTGGCCGCCGCGACGGGCGGAGAGCTGCGTATCAAGGACTCGAATCCCGAGGACCTGCGCATGACGCGCCTCGGCTTCGCCCGCCTGGGCGTCGAGATCGAGTTCGACGGCGAGGACACGATCGTCCCGGCCGAGCAGGAGCTCGTGATCCGCAACGACGCCGGCGA
This sequence comes from Solirubrobacterales bacterium, assembly GCA_044463545.1. GTDB lineage: Bacteria > Actinomycetota > Thermoleophilia > Solirubrobacterales > JACPNS01 > JACPNS01. The sequence goes on along the minus strand of JBIQMF010000075.1, from coordinate 2,841 downwards.
GATGATGCCGAAGATCGAGGACGGTCCCTGGCCGGCGTTCCCGGCCGACCTCACGAGCATCGCCCTGGCGCTCGCCACGCAGGCGCGCGGCGGAATCATGATCCACGAGAAGATGTTCGAGAACCGCCTCTTCTTCGTCGACAAGCTGGTCGCGATGGGGGCCAACATCACGCTCTGCGACCCCCACCGGGCCATCGTCATCGGCCGCTCGCAGCTGCGCGGCGAGCGCCTCGAAAGCCCCGACATCCGCGCCGGCATGGCCCTCCTGATTGCAGCGCTCTGCGCCAAGGGCGTGTCTGAGATCGGCAACATCCGGCAGATCGACCGCGGCTATGAACAGATCGACAGCCGCCTGCGCGAACTCGGCGCCAACATCGAGCGCACAGCAACAGAGCCCGTCCACGCCTAATCTTGGGAGTCACATGACTCTGACCGAATCTGAACCGCCCGGCGGCTCGCCGCTGCCGCGCACGATCCCCGTCCCGACGGGAACGCGCGACGTGCTCCCCGAGGAGATGGCCGAGCTGCGCGATATCTCTGCGCGGGCACTGGCTGCCTTCACGGATGCCGGCTACGGCGAGGTCGCGACCCCGACGCTCGAGTACGAGGAGTCGATGCAGCTCGGCGGTGCCGAGATCCTCGGCAACGCCTACCGCGTGCCTGACAAGGACGGCCGGGTGCTGACATTGCGCTTTGACTCGACGGTGCCGATCGCGCGCCTGGCCGCGACCCGCTACGCCTCGGCCCAGCCGCCGCTGCGCTTCTGTTACCAACAGCACGTCTACCGCGCCGTCGAGCCCAAGCGCGCCCAGTCGCGTCAGTTTCTGCAGCTGGGGGTTGAGCTTCTCGGGGTCGACTCTGACGCCGGCGACGCCGAGGTCATCGGTCTGCTGGTACGGACGCTCGAGACCGTCGGCCTCAAGGACTTCAACGTCGCCGTCGGCGACGTCGAGTTTTTCGACAGACGCATGCAGACCGCCGGAATCGAGTCGGCCGACCGCGCGGCGATCCTGCACGAACTGCACACGCGCGACCTCGTCGGGGCGAGACGACTGCTTGGCGCCAACGCTGCCGCAGGCGCCAACGGCGACGACCTCGCTGAGCTGGCGGGCGCACGCGGCGGGCGTCAGCTGCTCGAATCCGTCGGCGCCGAGTCGCTGCTGGCACTCGACACACGCCTGGCCGAGGCCGGTGTTGCAGATCGTGTGATCTACGACCTCGGCCTCGTGCGCGAACGCGGCTACTACACGGGCACGGTGCTCGAGGTCTACGCGCCGTCGAGTGGTTTCGCACTGGGCGGCGGCGGCCGCTACGACGGCCTCGTCGGTCGCTTCGGGCGCGAGCTCTCCGCCTGTGGCTTCGCGCTCAACGCCGAGCGCCTGCACCTTGCGCTGCTTGCCGAAAAGGGGGAGGGGGCATGAGCCAGACGCCAGTGATCGCCGCAGTCCCGCGCGGGACGCTGATGGGGCGCAGCCTCGAGTTGCTCGAGGCCATCGGCTACGACGTCGCAGAAGTGCGCGAGAACGACCGCAAGCTCTTCTTCGAGCAGCAGCAGATCATCACGATGCGTCCCAGCGACGTGCCGACCTACGTCGAACGCGGCGTCGCCGACATCGGCATCGCCGGCAAGGACGTCCTGATCGAGCAGAGCGACCGTGAGCTCTATGAGGTCCTCGACCTCGACTTTGGCGCCTGCAAGATGGTTGTGGCCGTCGTCGAGGGGTTTCAGGACGCGTCCGAGGCCGAGCTGCGCCGGCGCGGGACCCTGCGCGTGGCGACCAAGTATCCCAAGCTGACCCAGCGCTACTTTGCGGCGACGGGCCGCCAGGTTGAACTCGTCGAGGTCAAGGGCTCGGTCGAGCTTGCCGCCATCGCCGGTCTTGCCGACGCCATCGTCGACCTCACAGCCACTGGCACGACCCTGCGCGAGAACGGACTGGTCGTCAGCGAGGAAATCGTCGACTGCACGGCCCGGCTGATCGTGAATCCCGGGGCCTACCGTCTCAAGCACGAATCGATCGACCGCGTCGTGGCGCAGCTTTCTGCGCTCGTCGCCGGCTGAGGTGACCGGATGTCAGTCGCCTTCTTCGGATCGGATGCCGCCGCGTCAGAGATTCGCGGGATGTCTCCGCCGCCGCCGACGGCCGAGGTCGCCGCGACCGTTGCCGCAGTCGCTGCCGACGGCGACGCCGCTGTAGCCGAGCTCGAAATGCGCTTCGGGGCGAATCGGTGGCCGGCCGTCGTCGAGGCGGCCGAGATCGCGGCAGCCCCGCAGAAGCTCGACCCCGCGATGCTTGCGGCGCTCGAGCTCGCGATCGCCAACGTCCGACGCGCTGCGGAATCTTCACTGGCCGAGGCCACCACGCTGAAGATGCCGCAGGGCCACGAGATCCACTACCGGCACGAAGCCGTGCGCCGCGCGGCTGCCTACGTCCCCGGGGGGCGCGGTTCGTACCCCTCGACGGCCGTCATGTGCCTGACCACGGCAGTCGTCGCGGGCGTCGATGAGGTCTGCGTCCTCAGTCCGGCGCGCGAGCACGGGGGGGTGGATACGGCGGTGCTGGCCGTCTGTTCGCTGCTCGGGGTGGACGAGGTCTACCGCGTCGGCGGAGCGCAGGCCATCGCGGCCGCTGCTCTTGGCACGCAAACGATCGCGCCCGTCGACGTCATCGTCGGCCCCGGCAATTCTTACGTCCAGGAAGCCAAGCGTCAACTGATCGGCCGCGTCGGCATCGATTCGGTGGCCGGGCCCAGTGAGCTGGTCGTTGTGGGCGACGACCCCGCCGACGCTGAGTTGATCGCGCTCGACCTGCTGGCCCAGGCCGAGCACGGGCCGGACTC
>JBIQMF010000074.1:0-7581 GCA_044463545.1 Solirubrobacterales bacterium | reverse complement strand
GGATGCCGTCGCGCTCGGAGACCGTCTGCGCGTCGGCGCGCCGCCGCGAACGCGCATTGGATTCGGCTTCCTCGGCCCGCGCGGCCTCGCGCGCGGCCGCCGCGGGTGTGGCCGGGCGCAGCGCACTGGGGTTGGCCGGCGCCAGCGGCGGCGTGTCCGAGACGGGCGCAAGCTTCGGGGCGGCAGGCTCGGGGGCGGGGTCCATCGCCGGGAAGTCGAAACTCGTGCCGCCCTGGCCCTGCGCCGGCGGCCCTGCGGCCGGTGCACTCGGCGCGACCGCCGCGTCGCTGCCGAAGCTGTCGAGCCCCAGGCGCGCGCGCTGAGCCGGCGTCAACTCGCCGCTGCTGCCGGTCGGCAGCGCGTGCGGGTCGGACTTCGGCTCCTCCTCGGGTGCCGGCGTCGACGGCGCTGCATCGGGCAGCGGCAGCGCGCTCAGCGGCGCCGGTCCGTTGCGTTTACGCGGGGAGTTCGTGGCCATCAGAGTTGCAGGAGACGCGGCCTTTCAGGCGGCGGAAGCTTTGTCGTTAGAGTTGCGTTCATGTCTGTATGTGTCGTCACCGGTGGCGCCGGCTTTCTTGGATCTCATCTCTGCGACGCGCTGCTTGAGCGTGGACACCGCGTCATCTGCGTCGACAATCTCGAGACTGGTTCGCTCGAGAACATCGCGCACATCAGATCGGCAGAGTTCGAGTATCTCAATATCGACATCACTCAGCCTTTCTTCATCGACGGGAATGTCGATTTCGTTTACCACCTTGCATCACCTGCAAGCCCCATCGACTATCTCAGATTGCCGCTGCACACGTTGAAAGTCGGCTCCTATGGGACGCATCATGCACTGGGACTGGCCAAGTTCAAGCGTGCGCGCTTCCTGCTGGCCAGCACCAGTGAGGTCTACGGCGACCCGGAGATCCACCCGCAACCCGAGTCCTACTGGGGCAACGTCAACCCGATCGGCCCGCGCGGCGTCTACGACGAAGCCAAGCGCTACGCCGAGGCGTTGACGATGGCCTACCGCCGCCAGCAGGGCGTCGACACCTCGATCGTGCGCATCTTCAACACCTACGGTCCGCGCATGCGCCCGCACGACGGCCGTGCGATCCCGACCTTCTTGCGGCAGGCGCTGCAGGACGCCCCGGTCACGGTCTTCGGCGACGGTTCGCAGACGCGCTCCTTCTGTTACGTCGACGACCTCATCCGCGGCATCATCGCCCTGGCCGAGAGCGGCTACGGCGAGCCCGTCAACATCGGCAATCCGGTCGAGCTGTCGCTGCTCGAGATGGCGAAGGTCGTGATCGAGGTCACCGATTCGCGCAGCGAGATCGTCTTCGAGCCGCTGCCGATCGACGACCCGAAGGTGCGCCAGCCCGACATCACGCTGGCCGGCCAGGTGCTCTCCTGGCAGCCCGAGATTGACCTTGAGAGCGGCTTGCGCAAGACGCTCGAACTGGCCGGCGTCGAACGCCTCACCCGCTGAGTGGGGCTTTCGGCGCGCATCCGCCGGAGCGCCGTTCGGATCGCCGGCTCGGACAACCCGGACTCGTTCGCCGGCCGCGCCCGCGCGCGCCGCTGGGGGGAGTTTGCCGCTCGCTTTCCCGAGATCGCCGAGTTGCGTGTGCTCGACCTCGGCGGCACCCCGCGCTTCTGGCGCGCCGCGCCGCTGCGACCGCGCCACGTGACGGTCGTGAACCTCCTGGCCGAACCGGCACAGGAGCAGTGGATCGATTCGCGCACGGGCGACGCCTGCCAGCCGCAGGAGGGTGACTTTGACCTCGTCTTCTCGAACAGCCTGATCGAGCACCTGCCTGCGCAGCAGCGCCGGCGCTTCGCGGACGTCGCCGCGGCGGCCGCACCGAGACTCTGGGTGCAGACGCCGAACCGCCACTTTCCGATCGAGCCACACTGGCTCTTCCCGGGGGTGCAGTACATGCCGCGCGGCGCGCGCCGCTGGCTCGCGCACAACTGGCCGGGTTCGAACTTTGCCGAGCTGCCCGACGAGTTGATTGAGTCAGAGGTGCAGAACATCGAGCTGCTGACGGCCGCAGAGCTTGGCGAGCTCTTCGCGGGCGCCGAGATCTGGCGCGAGAAGATCGGGCCGCTCACGAAGTCGCTGGTTGCGACGCGCGGCGGCCGGGCACTGCCTCGGTAGGCGCCGAGCTCGGCAGGCGCGGCGCTCAGTAGGCGCCGCGTTTGGCGAAGACGGCCGGCAGCGTGCGCAGCAGGATCACGATGTCAAAGAAGACGCTCCAGCGCTCGATGTAGTGGAAGTCGAGGCGTACGAGGTCGTCGAACTCGAGTTCTGAGCGACCCGAGACCTGCCACAGACCGGTCAGGCCCGGCAGCACGAGGTAGCGCTTCTTGTGCCACTCCTCGAGCCGCTCGTAGTCGCGGTGGGGCAGCGGGCGCGGGCCGACCAGCGACATCTGTCCGGCCAGCACGTTGAAGAGCTGCGGCAGCTCGTCGAGCGACCACTTGCGCAGCGGCGCGCCGATACTGGTGAGGCGCGGGTCTTCGCGGATCTTGAAGATTGCGCCGTCGGCCTCGTTGAGCGCTTCGAGCTCGTCCTGCAGCGAGTCGGCGTTGGTCACCATCGTGCGGAACTTGATGCAGTTGAAGGACTCGCCGCCGAGGCCGGGGCGCGGCGAGCGGTAGAAGACCGGTCCACGCGAGGTGGCCTTGACGGCCAGCGCGATGACCAGCAGCAACGGCGAGAGCAGCACGATCAGCAGCGCCGAGACGATGAGGTCGAAGACGCGCTTGACCACGAACTGGGCGCCCTCGAAGACGGGCGGCTTGATCTCGAACAGCGGCAGGCTCTCGCCGGGCACGAACTCCGAGACGTCGGCGCGCAGGATCTCCTGGGTCGAAGGCGCGACGCGCAGGTGGACGCCGCCGCGGTGGCAGCGGTCGACGAGCATGACCGTCTCCTCCACCGGGAAGCGGGCGTCGGCCAGGATCACTTCGTCGATCTTGTCGAAGTGGTCCTCGATCGAGTCGAGCGAGCCGAGGTCGCGCAGGCCGTTCTCCTCGCGCTCTTCGAGCGAGACAAAGCCGACGGGCTTGATGCGCTTGACGGTGGCCTGCTTGAGCGCGTCGGCGACGGCGTCGATCTCGCGGTTGCGACCGACGATCACGGCGCGACGCTCGCGCCCGAAGGCGGCCTCAAGGCGCTCGGCAGCGCGGTCGTAGAGCATTCGCGCGCCGACGATCAGGACCGAGGCAAAGATGAACGTGCCCCAGAACGCGTAGTAGCTGTTGAAGCGGTGGCCCTCGACGAGCGCAAAGATCAGCACGACGACCATCACCTTGAAGAGCGAGCCGATGATCTGCGCTGCGCCCGGGCGCAGATTGCGTTGGCGGTAGAGGCCGTCGCCGGCGAACAGCAACAGCATCACGAGTGCCGCCAGCGGCAGCACGTCGACGGCGAAGCGGATCGAGCTGTCAAAGGTCGACTGGTCGGCCGTCAGCGCGACCTTCGTGCGCAGCGCCAGCATCAGCGAGACCGTCAGCAGCAGCAGGTCGATGGCCGCAAGCAGCAGGCCGTTGGCCGAGCGGGCGATGAGGCGCCGGTCGGTCAGGATCGTGATGAGGCCCTGGCGGTTTGCGCGCAGGTCGCGGCCGTCCGTCGTCTCGGGCGGCAGCGTCGCGCTGTTCTTGAACGCGGTCGTATCCGGCTTTGGGAGCGTGCTCTGCGTCATCGAATCATCTGTAGAAACCACTGCGACCGCCCGAGAGTCGCGTTGTCGGGGACGGCCGAGATTGAAGATTCAACCTCTTACGGTACCGGGCCTCCCGCCCGCCCCGGTCTCAGTTGCTCGGCAGGACGCCCTCGGCGCGGAGTTTTTCGAGCTGTCGCAACTGTCGCTCGAGCTTGCGCCGCTTGCGATCGGCAAGCTTCTCGACCTCACGGCTGATGATCACGTTCTGCAGGGCCGAGATCGTCCACTGCGCAACGAGCGGGTCGAGCTGCAGCAGCGGGGTGGTCGCCGTGATCGCGCCCTCGGGGTCGTCGAAGGCGCGCATGCGCAGGTTGGCCAGGCGCTGCCAGACGAGCGGGTTCTCGGGCTGCGCTGCGGCCAGCGCCAGCAGCGTGCGCTCGGCGGTGTGCTTGTGGCCGGCGTTGCTCTGGGCCGTCGCCGCCAGTACGCGCGCCTCGGCCGAGGTCGGGTCGAGCTTGGACGCGGCATCGGCCAGTTTCTCGGCCTGCGCCGGATCTGACTCGACCAGCGACCAGCCCTTCTCGGTCTTCTGCGCGGCACGCGTCGGCTCGAGCAGTGACCAGGCGATCAGGACCCCGACGAGGGCGATGGCCGAGGCCAGCAGCATCCGTGCGCGCGCGCTGCCGAGCTCGCCGGAGGGCCGGCGTCCGAGCTCGCGCGTGGCGGCCGAATGGGCGTCGGGGTGGCCCAGGGTCCAGCCGCCGGCCAGGAGTCCGAAGAAGGCGATTCCCGGCAGGAACCACAGCCAGTCGATGGCCGAGTGCAGACCGAAGACCACGGCGACGAGCATGATCGCCACCGCGGCCTGGCGGCCCACGTCGTCGACGTCGAGCCAGCGCCACGGGGCCGCACGCCGCGCCCCGGCAAGTTTGAAGGCCGCCGTCAGCCAGACGAGCGTCAGCCCCAGCAGCACGAGCAGGCCGAGCGTCCCGAGGTCGGCGGCGACCTGCGGAACCATGCCGTGCGCGTGGCCGGCGCGCTGCGGGTCGTCGCGATGGCGCAGCCGCGCTGTGCCAAAGGTGTCGGCGCCGGTGCCGTGCAGCTTGTTGTCGCTCCAGATCGTCCAAGCCTCGCTCCAGTAGCGCCCGCGCAGCGACTGCGTCTGCGTCAGGCGGTCGGGGCTGTTGGCCGGGGCCAGGGGCCCCGTGGAGAAGAACTCCGACGTCTTGTCGCTGAAGGTCGCGAGCCCGCGTTCGCTGCCGACGCCGACGCCGACGACAAGACACAGCGGGCTCAGCGCCAGCGCGATCAGCAGCAGCTTGCCGAGTTGGCGGCGGCGGCCGGCGCCGAGTGGCCTGCGCGTGCGCAGGCGTCGTAGTGCGCTGCCTGCGGCACTCAGCAGCGTCGTCATCAGCACCAGTGCCAGCAGCAACTTCCAGCCGACCGACTGGCGTGCGTCGAGCGCGGCGCCGTCGGTCGAGAGCGCGGGCTGGTTGTAGGCCCAGGCGACGACGGGCAGCACCAGTGCGCCGACCACAGCCAGCCAGCCGACGCTGCGCAGGCGCATCGGCACCAGCAGCAGCCACAGCGCAAGGCCGATCATCAGCGCCACGAGCGCGCCGCGTGACTGGCTCAGCATCAGCGTCGTCAGCAGCAGGCCGCCGGCGCCGTAGGAGCTGACCTCAAGCCAGGCGGCTTCGCGCCTGCGCGTGCCGGCCCAGAGCGCCGCGACCAGGCCGAGAGCGCCGACGGCGCCGACGGCGTTCCAGTAGGCGAACGGCAGGCGGATGCGCGCGAAGGCGTCGTCGGCGGCGAAGATCCCGGGCAGGCAGCGACTGGTCAATGCATAGAGCGAAACCACCAGCGCCGCAGCCCCGATCCCCAGCACCAGCTCGCGCGAGCGCGCCGGGTAGAGCTGCGCCAGCAGCGCGGCCAGCGCCAGCACGCTGGTGTAGGAGACGAGCCTGATGGCGTCGAGCAGCGACGCGTGCGGCGTCAGCGACCAGCTGACCGAGAGCGCCGCAAGTGCAGTCATCAGCCCCATCAGCAGCAGGCCCGTCGACGCGTTGAGGCTGCGCGGCAGCTGACCGCGCCAAGCCATACGACCGAAGACGGCAGTCGCCAGCAGCACCGTCAGGGTCGCGACGAGTCCGGCGCGACTCCCGCTTGAGTTGACGCCGATGATGAAGACGGCCGATGACAGCAGCAGCGCGGTCAGCGCCGTCGTTGCCAGAGGATTCGGTTCGTTGCGCTCGCCGGTGGGCGCTTGCGCGTCAGTCGCCGCCACTTTGTGCTGACCACGGCAGGATTTTGGCCACGCGCGGGTTCCTGCCGAGGCGCCTGAAGAGGTCGAGGCTGAAGAGCAGCAGGAGACCGATCACGCCGATGATGAGGGCCGTCGGTGCACCGGCTGCAGTGGTACCCGCAACGGCGCTGCCGGCCGCCGTCGGCACCGAAGGATCGGTCGTGGCGGTCGGCGGCTTTGAGCCGAGGTCTGCGAGTTTGTCGCCCACCCGTTCGGCGATGCGTTCGCGCTCGGCCGGGGTGGTCAGCTCCTCGGCCGAAGCAGCACGCAGGGCCGCGCGCGTTCCCTTGACGCCGGCTGCGCCGGTGCTTCCGGGGTTCGACTTCGTCACCTTGGCGACGAGTGCGGCGTTGATCTGCGCGCTGCAGGAGTAGTACTCCTCGAGGTCTGCCGGAACACCCGAGAGGGCGCTCTGGAGGTCAGACTTGCTGAAGCCCTCCATCGACCCGCCGGTGCTGCAGGCCTGGTAGATGGCGGTCGAGCCGGCATGGGCCGGCGCAGCGCCGACCAGCGCCAGCAGTGCTGCCGAAAAAACAAGCGCAAGTGTCTTCTTGGTGCCGAGGATCATCAGCGGTCATTCAACCTACCAGAGCATCTGTTCGCCGAGCCGGGGCCCTGGATGGGGGTGGTTTCGTCCTAAACCCCACGCGCGATGAAAAGTTGCACGTAGGATCGGCGCAATGACGGCGCTCAGCGACCAACGTGTACTGGTTCTGCACAACCGTTACAGAACCTTCGGCGGCGAGGACCGTTGTGTCGACACGTTGCTCGACATCATCCCCCGCTTCGGCGGTGAAGTGCAGGCGCTCGAGCGCCACAGCAGCGGTCTCACGCGCACCCGGGCGGCGCGCGGAATGCTCCGCGGCGGGCTCGACGCAGACGCGGTCGCAGCCGCCGTCCGCGAGTTCGACGCCACCGTCGTGCACGCCCACAACATCTATCCGACCTTTGGTCACCGCGCGCTCACGGCCGCGCGCGAGGCCGGCGCTGCGGTCGTGCTGCACCTGCACAACTACCGCCTCTACTGCGCCATCGGCACGGTCTACCGCGACGACGCCGACTGCACACTCTGCGCGCCCAACAATCCGCTGCCGGGCGTGCGTCACCGCTGTCGCGGTTCGCTGGCCGAGTCGCTGACCTATGCCTGGGCCGTCGGGCGCGGCCAGGACCCGATCCTTGACGCCGTTGACCGCATCATCGCCCCGGTGCCGAATCTCGCCGCCGACCTCCAACAGGAGCTCGAGCGCGAGCTGCCCGTCGACGTCGTGCCCTACTGGCTCGGCGACTCTGAGTTTGCCGCCGCGTCGCAAGCCGGTGCCGGCGAGTATGCGCTTCTGGCCGGCAGGATCGCGCGCGACAAGGGCGTCTTCACGGCCATCTCGGCGTCGGCCGAGTCCGGGGTGCCGCTGATGATCGCCGGCGACGGCCCGGAGTTTGCGGCCGCCCGCGCGCACGCCACACGCGTCGCAGCTCCGGTCGAGTTTGTCGGCCGCCTGAACGGCCAGGCGCTGGTGGCGGCGCGCATGGGTGCGGCCTTCGCGCTCCTGCCCTCGCTGTGGCGTGAGGTACTGCCGCTGACCGGGCTCGAAGCTCTGGCCGCCGGCCTGCCGCTCGTCA
>JBIQMF010000073.1:0-7612 GCA_044463545.1 Solirubrobacterales bacterium | reverse complement strand
CGTCGACGGCGTTGTGAAGGCGGGGGATCGTCTGATCATCCTGCTCGACCCCGAGGCGCTGACCGACCTGGCCGGCGACACGGGCTGACGACGGCGCCGGACTGAGGACGGGGACTTGGCAGACGAAACGACAGCACTTTCACAGCAGCCGCGGCTGGCGCGCCTGTTTCCGCAGTGGTTCAAGGATCTCGATTCACAGCTCAAGCCGGTCGTCTCGGCCGCGCTGTTGCTTGTGGTGGCCGCCCCGATGGCCGTCTTCACCGTGCTCAAGTGGAACGAGTCCTCAGACATCCGCGACCAGCTCGGTTCCCTGCTCGAACACGGCGGCAGCGGGGCGCGCGTCGCAGAGCTTGCGGCCCAGTACCAGGACGCCATCGCGATGGCGCGCCTGGGCATCGTGCTTGCGGCGCTGATCGCCGGAATCGGGGCGATGTGGATCGCCTACGCGCTCTCAAAGCTTGCCGCCGTATGGCTCGAGTCGCTCTCGGTGCGCGTACGGCGCGCCGCCGACGGCGACCTGACGACCCAGATCCTGCGCGACAACAAGAGTCAGGTCGGCGATGTCCAGGAGGCGCTGGGCAAGATGATCGGAAGCTTCAACGCCACCGTCGCGCGCATCGACCGCGCAGCTGGTGACCTGCGCGACGCCTCGGCGGAGATGAGCGGGATCACCGACGAGGCCGGGAGCGCGATCGGCGAGGTGGCGCACTCGGTCGCCATCATCAGCATCGGCGCGGGCAACCAGGTCGACCTGATCGGAGAGACCGTGCACGAGGTCGGCGCCATCGAATCGGCCGTCTCGGTCGCCGTCGACCACGCCAACCGGGTCAGCCAGCAGAGCCTTGCGACCGTCGAACTAACGGCAGAGGGGGTCGAGCGTGCAGCCGAGATCGAGCAGGCGATCGAGAGCGTGCGCGACACCGGCGCGTCGATGGGCGAGCTGATCAACGAGCTGGGCGAGAAGTCAACGGACATCGACCGCATCGTCGGGTCGATTGCGGACATTGCCGAGCAGACCAACCTGCTGGCGCTCAACGCTGCCATCGAGGCGGCGCGCGCCGGCGAGCAGGGAAAGGGCTTTGCCGTGGTCGCCGAAGAGGTGCGCAAGCTGGCCGAGGACGCACAGGATCGCGCCGACGAGATAGCCGGAATGACGGCCGGCATCCGCGAGTGCACCGACCGCGCCGTGGCCGCAGTCCAGCGCAACGCCCCGGCCGTCAACGACAGCATCGTCGCCGTCGGCGAGAACCGCGTCGCCTTCGCCGAGATCAGCGCCGCCGCCGGGCTGCTCAACGACTCGACCGAGCAGATCGCGCGTCTGGCGGCCGCCATCGCGGACGACGCGCGGCAGGTGCGCAGCGAGATCGAGGACATCGCTTCGGTCGCAGAAGAATCGTCGGCTTCGACCGAGCAGGTTTCGGCCGCCACCGAGCAGTCGTCGGCCTCCTCCGAGGAGGTCACGGCCGCCGCTGCACGGGTCGCATCGACGGCCGACGGCCTGGCCCGGCTCGTCTCGCAGTTCACGATTGAGCGCGGCGGCGCGGCCAACGCGCGGCGCCTGCCGGGAGGCTCGGCGGCCGGACGCGCGGCGAAGCCCGCCGAGGAAGGCGCGGCAGCCGAGGGCGAAGGGGCGGGGGAGCGATGAGCCACAAGCTGCTGCAGATGCCGCTGGTGCGCGCCTACATGATCGTCTCCGTGATCTCGGTGATCCCCGCCGTCGTGCTGGCCGGATACTTCTACTTTGCGCTGGGCGGCGCCAGCGACAGCGCGGCCGAACTCGAGCGCGCCGCCGCGGCCCAGCAACAGCTCGAGCCCGGGGCGCTGACGCTCTTCGCGGCCCCGCACAACGTCTGGCTGTGGCTCGTCGGCGTGATGTTGAGCTTCGCCTTTGCCGGGATCCTGATCCGCGTGCTGCTGGGCAGCGTGACGGTCGACACCGTGGGGCAGATGGTGAAAGAGATGCGGGCCGCGGCCACGGGCGACCTCTCGATCGAGCCCGGCGTGACGATGGGCAACGAGTACGGCGAACTGCAGGGCGAGTTTGCGCGCCTGCTCGAGAACTTCCGCGCCACGATCACCCGCATCGACCGGGCCGCGCGCGACCTCAGGCAGGCGTCGCAGGAGATGTCACACACCTCCGACGAAGCCGGTCACGCCATCGGTGAGGTGGCACAGGCGATCGGCGCAATCAGCGAGGGTGCCGCGCACCAGGTTGACCTCGTCTCGCGATCGGCACAGCACATCGATTCGATCGAACAGGCGGTGCGCGACGCCGACGAACATGCCTCTGAGGTACGCCGGCAGAGCAAGCAGACGGCCGAGCTGGCCGACGCCGGTGTGGCCCGCGCTGCGGCCGTGGAGGACTCGATGCAGACGACGCGTGAAGCCGCCTTCGAGACGGCGGCAATCGTGCGCGAGCTCGGCGAGCGTTCGGCCGACATCGACCTCATCGTGCAGTCGATCGCCGACATTGCCGCGCAGACGAACATGCTGGCGCTGAACGCCTCGATCGAGGCTGCTCGGGCCGGTGAACAGGGCCGCGGCTTTGCCAACGTGGCCGACGAGGTGCGCGTGCTGGCAGAGGACGCCCAGTCGGCCGTCGCCGAGATCGGCGCAGTGGTGGCGTCGATCACGCAGCAGACTGCCAGCGCCATCGAGGCGATGGAAGACGGCACGGCGCGCGTCACCGAAAGCGAAGAGACGCTGGTCCGTAACCGTCAGACGTTCACCGACATCAGTGCGGCCATCCACGACCTCGGCGATCGCTCGACCGAGATCGGCGAGCTGACCAGCGAGATCGTCGGCGCCGCCTCACGCGCGCGCCAGCACGTCGGTGAGGTGGCCGTGGTCGCAGAGCAGTCGAGCGCCACGACCGAGCAGGTCAGCGCATCAACCCAGCAGACCTCGGCCGCAGCCCAGGAGGTCACAGCTTCGGCCCAGCACGTCGCCGACACTGCCGCGCTGCTGGCAGAGCTCTCGGGACGGTTCACCCTGCCCGAAGACAAGCCCTGAACAGGCCGCCTGCATGCCTTGCGCGTGCGGCGGGCCGTGGCTCAGAAATCCATGCCGACGTACTTCGTCTCGAGGTACTCCTCGATGCCCTCAAAGCCGCCTTCGCGGCCGAAGCCGCTCTGCTTGGCGCCGCCGAACGGTGCCGCGGGGTTGCTGATGACGCCGCGGTTGAGCCCGACCATGCCGGTCTCGAGCGCTTCGATCGTGCGGAAGGCGCGTCCGAGGTCACGCGTGTAGACGTAGGCCGCGAGGCCGTACTCGGTGGCATTGGCGACGCTGACTGCCTCCTCTTCGCTGCTGAAGGCGCGTACCGGCGCGACCGGGCCGAAGACCTCGTCGGTGAGGATGCGGGCGTCGGGCGTGACGTCGCCGATCACGGTCGGCGAGTAGTAGTAGCCGGGGCCGTCGGGGCGACTGCCGCCGGTCAACACCTTGCCGCCCTTGTCGCTTGCGTCGGCCACGAGTGACTCGACTATTTCGCGTTGCGACTCATTGATCAGCGGGCCGACCTGTGAGTCCTCGAGTGTCCCGCGTCCGACCTTCATGGCGCCGAGGCGGGCGGCGAGCTTCTCGGCAAACTGGGCGGCGACGGATTCGTGGGCGTGGAAGCGGTTGGCGGCCGTGCAGGCCTCTCCGTTGTTGCGCATCTTGGCGAGGATCGCGCCTTCGACCGCCGCGTCGAGGTCGGCGTCCTCGTGGACGATGAAGGGGGCGTTGCCGCCGAGCTCCATCGAGACCTTGAGCACGTTGTCGGCCGACTGGCGGATCAGTTCGCGGCCGACCTCGGTGCTGCCGGTGAAGCTGAGCTTGCGCGTGCGCGGGTCCTTCAGCAGCGGGCCGACGATGGCGCTGGCGCTGCTGCCGGAGATCATGTTGACGACGCCGCCCGGGAGGCCGGCGTCGAGCAGCGCCTGCCCGAGCGCGAAGGACGACAGCGGCGTCTCCTTGGCCGGCTTCATCACGACGGTGCAGCCGGCGGCGAGCGCCGGGCCGATCTTCCGCGTGCCCATGGCCGACGGAAAGTTCCAGGGCGTGACGAAGACGCAGGGGCCGATCGGTTGCTTCATCGTGAGGATGCGTCCGACGCCGTTGGGCATCTGCGAGTAGCGGCCGCTGATGCGCACGGCCTCTTCGGCGAACCAGCGGAAGAAGTCTGCCGAGTAGGCGATCTCGGCGCGCGACTCCGAGAGCGGCTTGCCCATCTCAAGTGTCATCAGCAGCGCCAGCTCGTCGAGCTGGTCGAGCATCGACTCATAGACAGAGCGCAGGATGTCGGCGCGCTCGCGCGGGGCGGTGGCCGCCCACTCGTCCTTGACGGCGACTGCGGCGTCGAGCGCGGCGATCGCTTCGGCCTCGCCGGCGTCGGCGATCTCGCACAGGGCCTCGCCCGTCGACGGGTCAATCACGGGCAGCGTCTTGCCGGTGTCGACCCACTCTCCCGCAATCAGCGCCCCTTTCGGGACTTTGTTGACAACTTCCTGTTCGAGTGCGGGTGTGATCGTCGTCATGTCATTGAGACTATTACCCGCGCCGCGGGTGGCCGCTACTGCTCGCCGCCTGAGTCGTCGTCGAAGGGGTCGATCGCCCGCCGCGCGGGCCAGTGTTCGTCCTTGTCGGGGCCGAGGGCTGCGGTGACTCCGAGGATGCCGACGGCGCCGAAGATCGTTGCCGTCATGTCGTTGACGGGCAGCACGCCGGCGACGGTGGCGGTGAAGAGGCTCCAGATCGTCACGAGCAGGTAGATGATCCCGACGATCAGGGTGGCGCGCCGCGCGCCACGCGGGCTGCGCAGGCCGACCAGCAGGCCGATGCCCGTAAGCAGCATCAAGAGGCCGCTCCAGGCATTGACGTCGAGTACCAGCAGTCGCTCGGTGGTGATGTCGCTGCCGGCGCCAAGGTTGAAGTTTGTGGCCAGGGCCGCAAGACCCAGCAGCAGCAGGGGCACGCCGATCACGAAGGCAAAGATCTGGGCGATCGAAGCGGCATCCAGCAGGGCCTTGAGGTCGAACCCGTCCGCGGCTCTGGTTTCATCTGTCGTGGTGGTGTTTTCTTCTTTTTCAGGCACGGCTGGAATCTACCCGGTGGCGCGGTGCGACTGATCGACGCCGCTCCACCCGGCTGGCGCATTGGCCTGGTGCGCGCGGGCAACCCGTCGCCGATGACGCTCAGCGGCACGAACAGTTGGTTGATCGAGCGCGCAGGGGAGGTCTGGGTGCTCGACCCGGGCCCCGATGACGCCGGCCACATCACGGCGCTGGCCGAGGGCGCCGCCGCGCTCGGCCAGCCGGCCGGGGTGCTGCTGAGCCACGATCACCTCGACCACAGCGCGGGCCTTGACGCCATGGCGGCTGCGCTCGGAGGGGTGCCGATACTGCGCTTCGGCGATGACTTCACGCGCCTGCCGCTCGTGGCCACGCACACGCCGGGCCACGCGGCCGACCACCTCGTCTTCCACGCCGGCGAAGGCGATGATCGTGTGCTCTTCTCCGGCGACCTCATCCTCGGGCAGTCCTCGACGATCGTCCCGCCCGGCGGCGGGACCCTGATCGCCTATCTCGATTCGCTGAAGGCGGTCGCCGAGCTTGCGCCGGCGCTGATCCTGCCGGGCCACGGCGAGCCGATCGAAGACGGCGCGGCGGCAGCCACGGCCCAGCGCGAGCACCGCCTGGCGCGCGAGCGGCAGCTCTTGGCGGCGCTGCAGGAGAGGCTGTACGAGCGCGAGGCGCTGCTGGACCGCGTCTGGAGCGACGTCGGCCCGGAGTTGCGCATCGCGGCGCACGTGACGATGCAGTCGCACCTTGAGAAGCTCGACCTCGAGGGGCGCCTGCCCGTCGACTTTGAGGTCGAAGGACGCAAGAGCTGGCAGCACCGAGCCACTTGACGCTCCGGTGGCGACTGCCCGCCTGCACCCGGCATGCACGCCTTGGGCGCTGCTACTGGCGGAAGGGCGGCGTGTTCTTGAACTCGCGCTCGACGACTGCGGCCGCGGGCTTGGGGGTGTTGTCCCACTGGAAGAGGCCCTTGCGCGACCACGGCGGCGTCGGGTCGGGGTTGCCGCCGGGCCACTGCGGGCGGACCCAGTAGTCGCGCAGCGCCCAGGCGAAGATGCCGTTGAGGTACTTGATCGGCCGCAGGATGTTGAACTGGGCCGTGAAGAAGTTGCTCTGGAACTCGTAGGTGCCGAGCTCGTCGGCGGTGCCGTGGCGGGTCGATTCTGCGCCGAACTCGGTGATGAAGAGCGCCTGCCTCGTGTAGATGCGGTGCAGGTAGGAGAGGTAGGGGGCGAGGCCGGACATCTTCTGCGTTGTGCCCATCGACCCCGGGTACCAGCCGAAGTACTCGTTGACGCCGAGGATGTCGACCTTGCGATAGGCCGGCTGCTGTTTGTCGTCCAGCGGCGCCGAGGCGTAGTCGGCCCCGGTCAGTCCCTGCGGGTCCCACTTCTTCGCCACGCGGATCTGCTGCGTCGTGAGCATGTCGAGATACTTCGTGTCCGAGGGCACGGCCTCGTTGGAAAGGCTCCAGGTCATCGTCGAGGCGTAGCCGCGGAAGCGCTGGACGATCTCTTCGGTCTGGTTCACGGCGTTGCGCCTGTAGGTCGGCGAGCGCAACTGGGTGTTGCGCGGGCGGAAGACCGGGACCTGGACCCAGACGAAGACGCCACGCGCGTCGGCCCACTCCATCTGCTGGGGCGCGAGCGGGTAGTGCGAGCGGATCATGTTCACGCCCAGCTGCATGAAGAGTGCGTTGTTGGCGTTGCGCTCGGTGTCGGTCCAGGCCGCGCCGACCTTGGCTTCGGATTCGTGGAAGCTGACGCCGCGCAGTTGCACGGGCAGGCCGTTGAGCGAGAAGATGCCCTTCTTTGAGACCTTCATCTTGCGGATTCCGGCCTTCGAGCGCCAGGTCACGCCGGGCAGCGAGACGCGCACGTTGTAGAGGTTGGCCGCCAGCGGCGACCAGAGGCGGGGCTTCTTCACGGTTGCGACGCCGCGCAGCTCGACCGTGGCCCCCGAGCGGATCAGCGTGCGCTTGAACTTGATTCGGTTGCCGCCGTAGGTCCCCTTTGGCAGCACGCGCGTGCGGCGGCCGTAGTTGTGCACGCGCGCGAGCACGACGATGCGCGCGCGCCCACGCGCCTTGCCCTTGCTGGCCGTGAAGTAGGAGCGCGTGTCGACCGCGGCGATGTCGTAGCGCTTGACGCGTCGCAGCACGACCTCGCGCAGTACGCCGCCGAAGTTCCACCAGCCGCCCGTCAGTTGGTCGCTGCGCTCCTCGACCGAAGGCACGGAGTTGACGGTCAGCTTGCTGTCGACGCGCAGGATCAGGGTGTTGGTGCCCTTGCGCAGGCGTCGGGCCGGGATCTCGAAGGGAATGAAGCCGCCGTTGTGGGCGCCGATCTGGCGGCCGTTGAGGTAGATGCGGGCACGCAGGTTGACGCTGTTGAACTGCAGGATCCAGTTCGAGCCGCGCGGCGAGCTTGGGCGCTTGAACTGCGTCGCGTACCACGAGGTGTAGCCGACGTAGGAGAGCTCTGAGTCGTCGCCGGCGTTGAAGGCGTTGGGGACCTTGATCGTCTCCCAGTGCTTGAAGTTCGTCGTGC
>JBIQMF010000072.1:0-7693 GCA_044463545.1 Solirubrobacterales bacterium | reverse complement strand
ACCAGTACCCGCACGACCACGAAGACCAGCTGACAGGGCAACGACTACGGCCGAAGGAGCTCGGCGATACTAAGTTCTACGAGCCACGAGAGGTCGGGCACGAGCGGTCGATGGCCGAACGGCTGCGGCAGGCAAGAGCCAGGAGAAACGAATGAGCAGCAAAGAGCGCAACAACGCGAGCCCCGAAGGGCGCACCATGGTCATCACGGGTGCCAGCGACGGCATCGGCGAGGTCGCCGCGCGCGAACTTCACGCCCAGGGCGCAAGGGTGATCGTGACCGGGCGCAATCCCGAGAAGACCCGGCGCGTGGCCGAGGCCGTAGGCAGTCCGGTACTCGTCGCTGACTTCGCCGATTTTGCGCAGGTGCGACGTCTGGCCGAGGAGATCAGCGCGGCCGCCCCTCAGATCGATGTGCTCGTCAACAACGCCGGCGGAATGTTCAAGCCGCGGCGCACGACCCAAGACGGCCACGAGCCGAACTTCCAGATCAACCACCTCTCGCCGTTCCTGCTCACCCACCTGCTCAAGGCGAACCTCGCAGCGGCCGCCGCACCGCGCGTGCTCAACACCGCGAGCATGGCCAACAACTACGGCCGCGTGCGCATGGACAAGCTCGACGGCCACCGCAGCGAGAACGTCGCCTACGGCACCGGCAAGCTCATGAACATCCTCTTCACGCGCGGGATCGCACGCCGCTGGAAGGACGACGACATCGTCTCGGCCGCACTGCACCCGGGCATCGTGCAGAGCCAGTTCGGTCGCGACAGCTTCTTCGTCAAGCCGGCCTACAAGCTCGGTCGCCTCACGGGCATCGTGATCGACAACGCCAAGGGCGCGACGCCGATCATCGATCTGGCCACGCGCGAGCCACGCTCCGAGCTCAACGGCAGATTCTTCTTCCGCCACAAGGCCGGCGGACACGAGAACCGCCAGGCCGGTGACACCGACCTGCAGGATGCGCTGTGGGAGCGCTCCCTCGAGCTGGTCGGTCTTCAGGCGTAGCGCCTGCGCCGTCGACGCTGGCCGTGTCTGGACACGCGAGCAGCTCCGGCAGTAGGATGAAAACTATGGAACCCACGATCGCACCCGCGCATCCGCGGCACGTCTTCAGCGAGTCAACTGCCCCGACCGGCACGCTCGAGAGCTTCAACCCCGCGACCGGCGAACTCGTCGGCACGGTTCCGACGATCAAACCCGAGCAGGTGCCTGCCGTCGTCGCCGAGATCAAACAGGTGCAGAAGTTCTGGGCCGAGATGAGCTTTGAGGATCGCGGTCGCTATGTGCGCCGCGCCGCCGACGTGCTGCTCGAGCGCAAGGATGAGATCGCCGCGCTCATCACCGCCGAGCAGGGCAAGGTTCGTACCGAGGCCTTCTCGATGGAGATCATGGCCAGCGTCGACGGCATCGTCTGGAACGCCGAGAACGCCGCCGACGTGTTGTCCGACGACAAGATTCCGATCCCGCAGGCGCTCTACAAGACGCACAAGATGCGCTTCCACTACGAGCCGCTGGGTGTCGTCGGTGTGATCAGCCCGTGGAACTACCCGATGCTGCTGGCGATGCACGAGATCTCAATGGTGCTGATGGCCGGCAACGGCGTGATCTTCAAGCCGGCGTCGCTGACCTGCCTGATCGGCCAGAAGATTCAGGAAGTCTTCGACGAGGCAGGCCTGCCCGAGGGTCTGCTGCGCACCGTGCACGGCGGCGGCAGCGTCGGCCAGGCGATGGTCGACTGCCCCGACGTGAAGAAGATCTTCTTCACCGGAAGCGTCCCCGTCGGCCGCGCCATTGCCCAGGACTGCGCCAAGCAGCTCAAGCCGATCTCGCTGGAGCTGGGTGGCAAGGACCCGATGCTGGTGCTCTCCGACGCCAACATCGAGAACGCCGCAACCGGCGCGCAGTGGGGTGGCTTCGCCAACATGGGCCAGACCTGCGCCGGAATCGAGCGCGTCTACGTGATGCACGACGTCGCGCCGCAGTTCATCGACCGCGTCGTCGAGAAGGCCCGTGCCATGCAGCTGGGTGACCCCAACGAATGGTCGACCGAGATCACGGCGATGACCGACCCCGGGCAGTACGCCATCGTCAAGGAACTGGTCGAGGACGCCGTCGCTCACGGGGCGACCCTGCTCTGCGGCGGACCGGTCGAGCAGAGCCAACTGCCCCCGGGCCACAAGAACGACTACTACTTCGCCCCGACCGTGCTGACCGGTGTCAACCACAGCATGCGGATCATGAAGGAGGAGATCTTCGGTCCGGTGCTGCCGATCATCACCGTCGACAGCGAGGATGAAGCCGTCCAGTTGGCCAACGACAGCAACTTCGGCCTCGGCGCCAGCGTCTGGACCGGCGACGCCGAGCGCGGTCAGGCAATCGCCGAGAAGATCGAGAGCGGCAACGTCTGGATCAACGACCACATGTACACGGCCGGCCTCGGTCAGTGCGCGTGGGGCGGCGTGAAGGAGAGCGGCGTCGGTCGCTCGCACGGGCCGATCGGATTCATGGAGGCCGTCGAGGTCAAGACGATCGCCGCCACCCCGGCGCGCGAGGCCACAGCAGGCGCCCACCCCTACGGCCAGACCGTCGGCCCGTCGGTGCGCACGATGCTCGACCTGCTCTACGGCAAGGGCAAGGACCGCTTCCGCACGCTGAAGGACGGCGTGCCGGCCATGACGCGCTTCAGCGGCCGGGTGGCGAAGAACCTGCGCAACAAGTAGGGGCCGTCGATCCAGCCGAACTGCCGGACTCGCTCGACGAGTCCGGCCGGCGGTGATCCCACCCCCAGCCTGGCCGCCGGCACGGCCGACGCGAGCTTCGGCTCAGAGTGCCATCCGACGGCCCTGCGTGGACCGAAAAAGCACGCCCGTAGACTCAAATCATGCCCGCTGCCGCCTACTCCGGCAAAGAATGCGTCTGTGCCCTGAAGAAGGGCATCTGCGACCAGGAGTGCGTGCGCGGAATGCTCGAGACGCCCTTCTACATCGCCTGCCTCAAGCTCAGCGGGCGGCGAAGCCTCGTCGTCGGGGCCGGCTCGGTCGGACTTGAGAAGATCGAGGGGCTGCTGGCCTGCGACGGCGACGTCACCGTGATCGCGCCGGAGGCCGACGAGGCCGTCAAGCAGCTCGCCGCCGAAGGTGCCATCACCTGGCAAGAGCGCCGCTACGAGCGCGCCGACCTTGAGGGGGCGTTTCTCGTGATCGCGGCGACCAACGACACCGACCTCAACATCGCCGTATTCAACGACGCCGAGGCGCGCGGGATGCTCGTCAACGTCGTCGACGTGCCGCCGCTGTGCAACTTCATCCTGCCGGCGATCACGCGCAGCGGGCCGATCGCCATCGCCATCAGCACGGCCGGGGCCTCCCCTGCGCTGGCCAAGCGCATGAAGCGCGAGATCGCCGAGCAGTTCGGCGCGCCCTACGCCGACCTCGCCGTGATCCTCAACGACGCGCGCGGCTGGGCCAAGTCGACGCTGCCGACCTACAACGACCGCAAAGACTTCTTCGAGAGCATCGTCGCCGGCAGCCCCGATCCGATCGAGCTGCTGCGCACTGGACGCGCCGACGCCGTGCACGCGCAGATCGAAGCAGCGCAGCGCCGGGCCGAGGCCGCGCTGGCCGACGCAGGCAAGCCGTGATCGACCCGGCGGCGCGCGTGACAGACGCCCCGGCTGCTTCTGGGTTTCTCCGCCCAGCTTTGGACGCACCGCGCGCTGCGTTGTCAGAATCTCGCCTGTGAGCGATCAGTTTGCGATCCGCGCCGACCGGCTTGCGCGCTACTTCGGCGAGCGCGCGGCGCTTGAGGACGTCAGCTTCAGCCTGCCGCAGGGCCAGACGCTGACGGTTCTCGGCGAGAACGGTGCCGGCAAGTCGACGCTGCTTCGCGTGCTGGCCACGCTGATCCGCCCGCACGACGGCGACGTCGAGGTGTTGGGCCAACGGCTGCCCGACGAAGCCTGGGCCGTGCGCGGCCGCGTAGGGCTGATCGGCCACGAGCCGTTGCTCTACCGCGACCTCACGGCGCGCGAGAACCTGCGCTTCACGGCCCGACTGCACGGCGTCGAGCACGACGAGATCGACGACCTCTTGCGGCGCGTCGAGTTGACGACGCGCGCCGACGACGCCGTCCGCACCTTCAGCCGCGGCATGGTCCAGCGGCTGGCAGTCTGCCGCGCGCTGCTGTCGCGGCCGCAGCTTCTGCTGCTCGACGAACCGCTCGCCAACCTTGACCCCGGCGCCGCCGACCTGCTGGCGCCACTGATCGCCGCCACGCCGCAGCGCGCCCGTGTCGTCGTCACCCACGACATCGACTACGGACTCGCCGAGGGCGACTGGGTCCTCGGTCTTCGCGGCGGCCGCGCCGAGTTCTTCGGGGCGGCCGGCGAGATCACCCCCGCGGCGGCCAAGGAGCTCTACCGATGAACGAGCCCACCCGCACGATGCCGAGCACCTGGGCGGCCACCCGCGCCATCCTCGGCAAGGACCTGAAGCTCGAGCTGCGCTCGCTGGAGACGGCGACGGCCGCGGCCATCTTCACCACCGCGACCTTCCTCATCTTCCACTTCGCGCTTGGCCGCGACCGTCTGGCCGGCGACCTCGCCGCAGGGGTCTTCTGGGTCACGATCCTCTTCGCCAGTTCGTTGACAATCAACCGCCTGCTGGCAAACGAGCGTCACCAGGGCGGCTACGAGGGCCTGCTGCTTGCGCCGATCAACCGCAACGCCATCTTCTACGCCAAGGCGACGTACCTCTTCATCACGCTCTGCGCGCTCGAACTCTTTGCCGTCGCCGTGTTCTCGGTGATGTTGCTGGAGCCCGGCTTTGCGCCCGAGATGCTGTTGCTGATCCCCGTCTGCCTGCTCGTGAACCTGGGCCTGGCGACAATCGGCACGCTGATCTCGGCGCTGGCCACGAACACCTCGGCGCGCGAGTTGCTCGTGCCGCTGATGACCCTGCCGCTGTTCATCCCGCTGATGATCGGCGGCGCTGGCGCCACCGAACCGCTGCTCGCGGCGTCCCCGGCTGCGGCAGACCTTGGTCAGTGGCTGACGCTCATCGGCCTCTACGACGCCGTGTTCCTGATGGTCGCGGTGGCCGTCTTCGAGTACATCCTCGGAGACTGAAGCCGTCCGTCAGTCGCCGGAGTTGTCGCTGCCGCCTGTGCCGGCGCCGCCGCTTTCTTCGCCCGGCCCGTCGGCACCAGCGCCCGATCCGCCGGTGCCCGATCCGCCGGTTCCGGAATTGTCCGACTCCGAGCTGCCCGAGCCCGCGTCGCCGGCGTCCGACTGACCAGAGCCCGCCGCGGCGTCGCGCCGTGCCTTCTCGTAGGCGGCCTTGTAGGAGGTGCGATAGCCCTTCTTGTAGCCGGCGTCGTAGCCCTGCTTCTTGCCCTCGCTGCGCCCGGCCTTCTGGCCGGAAGCGGCACCGGCGGCGCGCGCCGCGTCGAGATCGGCCCCGCCGGAGCGGCCGATCAACCAGCCGACCAGGAGCAGGACCACGGCCAGCGCGGCGATGATCAGCGCGTAGCGCTTCTGCTGGACGCTCGAAAGTTCCATCGGCGGCGATCCTAACGCCGCTTGATCTAGATTCAGTGGCGTGTACCTGCTGCGCGGCCTCTCCATCGCCACACTCGTGCTGGCCCTGGCACTCGGCATCGCCATCGGCGTGGCCGACCGCCCGGACGCGGGCGACGCGTTGCTCGAGCGCCAGCAGGCGCGCAAGGCCGCAGAGAAGGACGCCCGCGTGAAGGCCCGCACGGAGAGCTACAAGTCGGGGCTTTCCGAAGGAATGATCAAGGGCGCAGATGCGGGCCGCCGCAAGGGCATGGCCGCCGGCGGCACTGTGGACACCGACAGCGGCGACTCCGGGGCGACCTCAGGTACCGGGGGCGACGGTGCCACGGACGCCACCACGGGCGGCGCAACGGACTCAGGCCGCTAGGTTTCTCAGGCGCAAGTGGCCCAGCCGCAAACAGACTCGCGCTTCTTCTCCGCCCCGGGGCGGCCATCGAGGTCGTCGGCCGACAAGTTCGCCCGTGGCCTCACGGGTTTTGCCGTGGCCGCTGCCGTCGCCGTCAGCGTCGCTGGCGCCATGGCCTTCTGGTACGCCCCGCTCGACGCCGACCAGGGCATCAAGCAGAAGGTCTTCTACCTGCATGTGCCGCTGGCGATCGTGGCGCTCTGCGGCTTTGTGGCCGCCGGCGTGATGGCCATCCAGTACCTGCGCACGCGCGACCCGTCCTGGGACCTGCGCTCCTACGTCGCAATCCACGTCGGCCTGATGTTCGGTTGCGTGGTGCTGCTCTCCGGCGCGCTCTGGGCCAAGGCCTCGTGGGGACACTTCTGGGTCTGGGATGAACCGACGCTGGTCTCCTTCCTCATCGTCTTTCTGCTCTACGCCATCTACCAGCCGATGCGCTTCGCCATCGAGGACCCCGAGACCCAGGCTCAGTCGGCCGCCGTCTACGCCATCGTCGCCGGCGCCTTCGTGCCGCTCAACTTCATCGCCGTCAGGCTCTCAGAAGCGCTCATCCACCCGCGCGTACTGACGGCCACCGGGGGCAACCTGCCCTTCGAGATGCGCATCACCTTCTTCGTCGGCGTGCTCGCCGCAGCCCTGCTCTTCGTCGCGATGTGGAAGTTCGAGCTCGTCGCCAAGAGCGTCTCCATGCAGCTGAAGAAAATCGATCGGAGCCTTTCCTGATGGACATCGTCCTCGCAGCAGAGACCGGCGGCGGCTACGTCGCCGCGGCCTACCTGACATTCGTGATCCTGCTCGTGATCTACGTCGCGATCATGGCCAAGAAGCTGACGCGCCTGCAGAACAGCCTCAGCGAGATCCGCCAGAAGCTCGACGGCGACGACGCCGAAGGCAGCTGAGCCGGGCGAGCCGGCAGCAGCCCCGCGCGCGGCGCGCTACGCGCGACGGCTGCGCACTAAGCTCGGCCAAGGCGACAGGAAAGAGAGCCGGTCCGGTGCCCGAACTGCTTTCGATAGGGATTTCGCACAAGACGGCGCAGCTCGCGTTGCGCGAGAAGCTTGCGCTCACACCCGGTCAGGCGCGCGCGTTGATGCACGGTCTGCTGGGTGTCGAGACGATCCACGAGGCCGTCGCCATCAGCACCTGCAACCGCACCGAGATCTACCTCTTCGCCGACGCGGCGGTGCCGGCCGAGGCCGCGGCACTGGCGCGCCTTGCCGAGCACGCGCAGGTCAGCCCGACCGAGCTCAGCCGCAGCCTCTACGCCGACCATGGCGCCGACGTCGCGCAACGCCTGATGCGTGTCGCTGGCGGACTCGACTCGATGGTGATCGGAGAGACCGAGATCCTCGGTCAGCTCAAACGCGCCTACGCCATGGCGCTCGATGAGCACGTGACCGGCCCGGCGCTGAACAAGCTCTTCCAGGCGGCCATCGCTGCCGGCAAACGCGTCCAGACCGAGACGGCCATCGGCTCCGGCAAGGTATCGGTGGCCTCGACAGCGGTCGACCTCGCCGCCCAGACGCTGGGCGAGCTCGCCGGCCTCGAAGCGCTCGTGATCGGCTCGGGCGCGCACGGCGAACAGATGGCCCGCGCACTCGCGGCGGCCGGCGTCGACGCCGGCTTCATCGCAAATCGTCACCACGAACGGGCGAGCGGTCTGGGCAGTGGCATCGGTGGTCGGGGCGTGCGCCTCCTGGGCCTGCTGGGCGGC
>JBIQMF010000071.1:0-7707 GCA_044463545.1 Solirubrobacterales bacterium | reverse complement strand
GGCTTCACCGATCGGGACGGCTCGCAGCCGGAACGCTTCATCATCACGAACCAGACCGGCACCAAGCAGAACGTGCTGATCTCGACCGAGCGCCTCGACCGTGAAGCGCTCGTCGGCGCCGGCCAGACCGCGAACTTCCGCCAGACCTTGGCACCGGGCGAGATGACAATCTCCGCCGACAACACGGCGGCCGAGCCGGTCACGATCGACGTCGGACCCGAGCGCGAGAGCGCCCAGAACGACCTCAACCAGCCCTAGTCACGCCTGCGCCCCCGGGCGCTCGGCCGGAACGGAAGGCGACGTGGCGCTCGAGCGTGCCCACGGGAGTACCGAAGCGGTGCAGCAGCGTGCAGCCCTCAAAGCCCGCCTGTTCGATGAGCTGCGGCAGGCGGCCGGAGAGGATCGGCTTCGTGTTGCGTCGGCCGTCGAGCAGCGCCAGTGCCGGCGAGCCGATACGCGGCAGGATGCCGCCGGGCCGGCCGAAGTCGATGATCTGCAGCGCACCGCCCGGCCGCAACACCTCGCGGGCTTCGCTGAGTGCCTGCGGCTGTTGCTCGGGCATCAGGTGGTGCATCACCAGTGAGATCGCCACGGCGTCGAAGCTTTCGGGTTCAAAGGGGAGGGCCGTGGCCGAGCCCTGCAGCCATTCGGCGCGACCGGCTTCGGGTTTTTCCTGCGCCAGCCGCAGCACCTCGGGGTCGATGTCGACCCCGGTGACCTCTGCCTGTGGCAGCGCCAACGCGAGATCAATCGTCAGCTCGCCGGTGCCGCAACCGACCTCAAGGATGCGCGGACGATCAAGGTGCGCGACAGTCTCCATCACGCCGGTCACCATGCCGCTGCGCAGCAGTCGCTCAAAGGTCGTCAGCGCGACGGCGCGGTCGTAGAGCCGAGTCAGTTTCGGAAGGCCCGCCGCGGGGACAAAATCTTCGGCCACCGGCCGCCCCTTCAGTCGACGTCGCGCGAAACGCGCATGGCGGCGGCGACGAGCATGCCCAGCGCCTGCTCCTTGCCGGCCACCAGCGCGATGACAGGGCCGTCGAAGGGTTGGCGTCCGACCATCTCGACGCGGTCGCCGATGCCGATGCCCTGATCGGTCAGGAACTTCAGCATCTTCGGGTTGGCGTCCGAAATGCGCACAAAGATCCCCGACTCGCCCGGCTCGAGCGCCGCCAGTGCGATCGTCGGCCGCGGCGCGATCGTGAGGTCGCGCGAGGGAATCGGATCGCCATGCGGGTCGAACTGCGGGTCGCCCAGCTTCTCGGCGATCAGATCGATGAGGCGGTCGGAGACGGCGTGCTCGAGAATCTCGGCCTCGTCGTGGAGGTCTTCCCAGGGCATGTCAAGCGCGTGTGCCAGAAACAACTCGATGAGGCGGTGGCGTCGCACCACGCGCAGCGCCTCGCTGCGACCCTCGGGCGTCAGGCTGGCACCGCGGTAGCGCTCGTGGGTGACGAGCCCGTCGGCCGCCAGTTTGCCCAGCATCGCCGACACTGAGCCCGTCGAGACGCCGAGCCGTGCTGCGAGATCGTTGGTCGACGCCGACTGCGCTGAGGTCGTCAGCGAGTAGATCGCCTTGACGTAGTCCTCAACTGCCGGCGAGCGCTGCTGGGTCTGACCGGGCATGGTCCGATCCTACCGCCGGCGCGCCTCGCGGAGCGAGTCTGCCGGCGGCCAGACAGAACCACAACGCGCTGGTCCAGCAGAGCGCCGAGAAGACAACGTGCAGCCAGACGAGCTCGGCCGGCAGGTGCTGGTCCCACTGGATCGAGCCGATCAGGCCCTGCACGCCGACGAGGCAGATGAAGAGGGTTGCGTTGAGGCGCAGCTCGCGCGAGGCGCGCGTACGCCAGAGCGCGATCCATACGCCGATGGCGATGATCCCGAGCAGATCGGCGGCGCGACCGTGACGGTGCACGACCCACTCAAGCGAACCGCCGCTGCGCGGCTCCCAGCGGGCAGAGACCTCCTGGCCGGGGTGTCCGCCGGCGTGCGGTCCGGCTGCCGTTGCGCCCATGCCCGAGATCCAGGCCGCCGCCGTCAGCACGAGCAGCGCGCGGATCGACCAGACGATGCCGCGGCTCTGGCTGCGTTGGCGGCTGCCCGGCTCGTGGGTCGCGCGCCAGACCAGCAGAACGGCAAAGACCTGCATGATCATCGACATCGCGAAGTGGGCCACGACCCACTCCCAGGCCAGCTCACTCTTGACGCTCATCGCGCCGAGCCCGGCCTGGATGCCGGCGCCGAGCGGCAGCGACCAGGCCAGCCATGCGAGATCCTTGCGGAAGGGCCTGCGCCGCAGCGCAGCCAACGCGCAGGCCAGCACCCCGAATGAGACGAGCGCGCTGAGCAGGCGGTTGCCGAACTCGATGAAGGCGTGCAGGTCGGCGGGCACCACGACCTGCCCCGGCATGCAGTTGGGCCACGTCTCGCAGCCGAGGCCCGAGTCGGTCAGCCGCACCCCGGCGCCCGTGGCGATGATCAGCGTCAAGAGGGCAAGCGCGGCCCAGGCCAGCTTGGCGAACTGCGAGGGGCTGACGGTGAATCCGTTCGTCTTCTGGCGCAGGCGATCGATCATTGCCCAGCAACTCTAGGCGCAGCGCGACCCGGAACGTGGATGCAGGGCTACGCGCTACTGGGCGGCGGGGCCGTTGTCGGCCACGAACTCGGCGACGGCCTTGATCTGCTGCGCGCTGAGCTTGCTGGCGTAACTGGGCATACCGCCACCGCCCTTTTCGACCTGTTCGGCGACCTGGTCGGCCGTGAAGGGAAGCTTGTTGAGGTCGGGTCCCGATCCGCCGTCGCTGTCGGCCGCAGCCAGCGCGTGACAGCTGGCGCAGCCGGCGTCGAGGAAGATCTGCTTGCCGTCACCGGGATTCGCCCCGGTGGCATCAGAGCCACTGGCGCCGCATCCGGCAAGCACCAGCGCACTCGCCGCCACGGCCAGGGCCGTGGCGGGCAGGGTTCGGCGCTGCATCAGGCAGCACCGCCCGTGCTGTTGCTCGTGCTGTCGGAGGCACCCAGCTCTTCACGGCGTGAGTTGATCTGTCCGAGCTTGCGCTGCAGTCGCGACCACGAACGGTCCTCCGCCTCCACGTAGGCGGTGCCGGAAAGGCCTTCGAGGCTCTTGGAGTAGATGCGCCAAGCCTTGGCCTCTGACTCCTCAAGTCGGGCGAGTTCTGCTCCTGCGGGCTGTTGACTGACTGCTGCCATGTCGGACCTCCGTTCGGATTGACGTACAGCGTACCTTGATGAAACACACCCGGTCGGACGCAGCTGCGTCAGGCGGCTGGGTTTTCTTCGACGCTCTGGACGATCGTCGCAGGGATTCCCTCAACATCGACCGTACTCCCGGGCTCACCCTCGCGGCGCAGGATCGCCAGCGCCAGCGCGCCGCCGTCCTCGGTCGTGACGCTGGTGCCGATGACGCCGAGCTCACGGCCGTCGGCTGCCGTCACGGCAGCACCCGCGGGCAGGGGGCGCTCGGCCACGAGCTGCCGCAGGTGGCGGTTGGGCTTGCCCTTGTAGTGCATGCGCGCCACCGTCTCCTGGCCCACGTAACAGCCCTTTTCGAAGCTAACGGCGCGCGCTTCAAGCGCGGCCTCGGCCGGGAAGGTGTCTTCGTTGAGCTCTGCGCCGAAGGCCGGCACCAGTGCCTCGACGCGGGCGCGCGCCAGATCATCCTCGCCGAGCTCGGCGAGGCCTGCCCGGGTCAGCTCGTCGATCAGCATCGGCTGCTGGCTGCGCTCGACGAGCAGGTCGACGCCCAGCGGCGAATCGATCTCGACGACCGGTGTGGCGAGCGCCTCGGGTGCGGCGCCGTGCAGGATGCGCACGAGCGACCACTCGCCGGTGGCGTCCTCGACGGAGAAGAAGAAGCCGATGCGATAGGTGTCGATCATCTTGCGGATCAGTGGCAGCTGGCCCGCCGGGCAGACGACCATCGTCTCGTCACCGTCGCGCACGACGGTCAATTCGGCCCGCAGCTTTCCCTTCGGCGTCAGCAGCAGTGCGTATTTCGAGTCGCCGTCGGCCAGCGCGGCTACGTCGTTGGTGATCTGGCCGTTGAGAAACTCTCCGGCATCGTCACCACGCAGGATCAGCACCCCGGGGTCAGGCGCGATGTGGAAGCCGTGGTCTGCACTCGCTTGCATCAACCCGGCATCGTAGTTGTGCCGCGTTAGGTTGCTCCTCGTGCACGGACCGCTGGGACATTCCCACAGCCACGGCCACAGCCACGGCCACGGCGGCGCCTCGCGCGCGGACAACACGCGGCGGATGTACGTGGCGCTGCTGATCAACCTCGCGATGATGCTGCTGGGGGTGATCGGCGCCGTTCTGACGGGCTCATTGGCGCTGCTGGCCGACGCCGGCCACGTGCTCAGCGACGTGCTCTCGATCGTGCTGGGGATCGCGGCGGCCAAGGTCGCGGCGCGGCCGCCGGGCGGGCGCGGGACCTTCGGGATGGGGCGGGTCGAGATCCTGGCGGCGCTGATCAACGGCCTGACGCTCGTCGCCGTCGCCGCCTACGTCTCACTGGAAGCCGTCCACCGCTTTGCCGCGCCGCCAGAGATCGACGGCGCCGGGGTGCTGATCTTCGGAGCCTTCGGCCTGCTGGGCAACGTGGTTGCCACCTGGGTGCTCGTTCGCGGCGACCGCAGTGACATCAACCTCGAGGGCGTGATGCGCCACTCACTGGCCGACGCGTTGGGATCGGTCGGCGTCGTCGCAGCTGGCGCGCTCATCCTGCTGACCGGCTTCGAGTTGCTCGACCCGATCGTCGGCCTCTTCATCGGCCTGCTCATCCTCGTCTCCTCCTGGCGCCTCATCCGTGAGCCGGTTGAGGTCCTGCTCGAGCGCGCTCCGGCCGGGCTCGACCCGCAGGAGGTCGGGATGACGATCGCCGCAGTACCCGGGGTGCTCGAGGTGCACGATCTGCACATCTGGTCGATCACCTCGGGCTTTCCGGCGCTGGCTGCCCACCTGCGGGTGCGCGGCGGCAGCGACCCCGATGACGTGCGCCGCGCCGTCGAGGACGTGCTGCTCGAGCGCTTCAAGATCGACCACACGACGCTGCAGACCTCGGTCGAGCCGCTTCTGCAGATCGAGGACCTCGACGGGTAAGATCGCACGCGTGGCGCTTGCAGCTGACTTCCAGGAGATCATCGACACGCTTCCCAGCGACTGGACGAACCTTGAGTTCGACCTGCGCATCTTCGACGAAGAGGCCTACGTCTACGCCGCGACGCTGCTGACGCAGTGCAACGCGCGCCCCTACTCGCAGTCGGACTGGCACTTCAACGTGCTGGTTGCGCACAACTTCGGACACGGTGCAGCGCCTGAAGCCGTCGTGGGGACGCTCAAACTGCTCGACCAGAACGAGATCGCCGGCGAGATCAAGGTGCGTCAGGTGCGCGAAGGTCGCGCAGAGGTCGTGCAGATGTGGGGCCGCCCGGAGGCCCTCCGCCGCGAACTGCGCGCCCGTCGCGCGCAGTAGCGATGGCCACAGCGGTGCTCGTCCGTCGATGAAGGTCCGCCTGATCAGTGACGATCTGCTCTTCGGCTCGAAGGTCGAGGGGATGATCAGGGTGGCGGGCGGCTCGCCGGTCGGAGGAGACGACGCTGCGCCCGCCGCGCTGACGGTGCTCGACCTGACCGACACTGCCGACGTCGCCGCGGCCGTGGCGCGCGCCCGCGCGCACGGCGCACCGGTGCTGGCCTTCTACGCCCACACCGACGCCGACGTGCGCAGCGCTGCCCTGGCGGCCGGGGTCGACCGGCTGGTGCCGCGATCGCGCATGATGCGAGAGGGTCCCGAGCTGATCCTCGCAACTGCAACAAGTTTGGAATAAATCCAAACTGTGATAGCTTGACGGCCGATGGAGGTCGTTGAGGCGCAGCAGATGATTCGTGAGGCGGGGCTCCGGGCTACGGGGCCGCGCGTCGCTGTCCTTGGTGCGCTGATCGACCAGCCCGACCACCCGCGGGTCGAACAGATCCGCGAACGCGTCACGGCCTCTGGCACCAGCATCTCCCACCAGGCGACCTATGACGCCTGCGAGGCGCTGCACGCCGCAGGACTTGCACGCAAGCTCCACGTCGCCGGATCGGCCGTCCGTTACGAGGCCCGCGCCGGCGACAACCATCACCACCTGATCTGCCGCGGCTGCGGAAAGGCCGTCGACATCGACTGCGTTGTCGGCGCCGCTCCCTGCATCGACCCAGACCACGATCACGGTTACGTGATCGATGAGGCCGAGGTCACCTTCTGGGGCACCTGCCCAGAGTGCAGCGCCAGCAGCCGGAACTGATCAGGATGCAGTCACCGCTTCCCGCGAACCCAACCACGTCCAAACACCAACAACCAGGAATCAACGATGGCTGACAAGAGGCTCACAAACCGGCAGGGTCACCCTGTCTCTGACAACCAGAATCAGCGCACCATCGGCAGCCGTGGCCCGGCGACGATGGAGAACTACCAGTTCATGGAGAAGATGGCGCACTTCGACCGCGAGCGCGTGCCCGAGCGCGTCGTCCACGCGCGCGGCGCCACCGCCTTCGGCGAGTTCGAAAGCTACGGCAAGCTCGGCGACACCGGACAGGATCTGGCAGAGCTGACGCGCGCCAAGATCTTCAAGCCCGGCGCCAAGTGCGAGGTCGCGCTGCGCTTCAGCACCGTGGCGGGAGGGCGTGACTCCTCCGAGGCCGTGCGCGACCCGCGCGGCTTCGCGGTCAAGTTCTACACCGAGGACGGCAACTGGGACCTCGTCGGCAACAACATCGGCGTCTTCTTCATCCGTGACGCCATCAAGTTCCCCGACTTCATCCACTCGCAGAAGCCGGACCCGGTCAACTTTGACCGGCAGGTCGCAAACCGCGTCTTCGACTTCATCAGCCAGACACCTGAGTCGATGCACATGGTCACCCTGATCTTCGGCCCGCGCGGCATCCCGGCCAGCTACCGCCACCAGCAGGGCTTCGGCGTCAACACCTACAAGTGGGTCAACGCCGCCGGAGAGACGAAGCTCGTGAAGTACCACTGGTTGCCAGAGCAGCCGGTCAAGAGCTGGACCGAGGAGGACGCTGCTGCCGTTCAGGCCAAGGAGCTCGGCGTCCACACCAAGGACCTCTACGACTCGATCGCCAAGGGCGACTACCCGGCCTGGGAGCTGGCCGTGCAGATCATGGACGACCACGACCACCCCGAGCTCGACTGGGACCCGCTCGACGACACGAAGGTCTGGCCCGAGAATGACTTCCCGGTGCACAAGGTCGGTCGCATGGTGCTCAACCGCGCGCCCGAGAACTTCTTCGCCGAGAGCGAGCAGATCAGCTTCGGCACCGGTGTGCTTGTCGACGGCCTCGACTTCTCGGACGACAAGATGCTGGTCGGACGTACGTTCAGCTACAGCGACACGCAGCGCCACCGCGTCGGTCCCAACTACCTGCAGCTCCCCGTCAACTCGCCCAAGGCGGCCGAGGTCAACACCAACCAGCGTGACGGTCAGATGGCCTACCACGTCGACGGCACGGGCGAGAACCCCTCGGTCAACTACGAACCGTCGATCACCGGCGGCCTCTCCGAGGCCGAGTCCACCGGTCCGGCGGCAACGGGGCCGGTGATCAGCGGTCAGCTGACGCGCGAGCGCATCGAGCGCACGAACGACTACCAGCAGGCCGGCGAGCGCTATCAGCTCTCCGAGCAGT
>JBIQMF010000070.1:0-7765 GCA_044463545.1 Solirubrobacterales bacterium | reverse complement strand
GACGAACTGATTTCTTCCTGGCCTTGGCCGGGGTTTTGCTGGTAGCCATAGGAGAAGAATCCTACAATTACTACGCATTGATATGAGACATCATTCGATGTAACATAGGCACATGACCCTCGATCTCCTCATACCTCTCCTCGCCGCCGAAACGGTTGCCCCTGCCGGCGGTGCAGCAATGAAAGAAGTCATCATCGCCACGATCCTCGGTGGCGTCTGTTTCGGCAGCGTGGTTCTGCTTGCGCTGGGCCACCGCGCCGGGAAGATCACTTTCCTCGAGCGCATCGGCCAGTTCATCGGCAAGCAGACCGGGCTCCCGAGTTGGGCCGCGCTGCCGCTGGGCCTGCTGACAGCCTCACTCGTCACCGCTGTCTTCGGGCTCTACTGGGACATCTCCCTGCACATCTACAACGGCCGCGACGAGGGACCGCTGGCAAACCCCTCGCACTACGCCATCCTCTTCGGCCTGCTCGGCAGTTTCTCGGCCGGAGTATTCGCGCTGACGATGCCGAAGCCCGGCACAAAGCCAAGCCCCTGGGCCGTGCGCCTGGCGGAGGGCTGGTACGCCCCCGTCGGCGGTCTGCTGATCGCAACCTCTGCAGTCTTCGGCCTCATCGGCTTCCCGCTCGACGACTTTTGGCACCGCATGTTCGGCCAGGACGTCACGCTGTGGGGACCGACCCACCTCTTGATGCTGACGGGCGCCGGACTCTGCGTGATCGGCGCGTCGGT
Source organism: Solirubrobacterales bacterium (assembly GCA_044463545.1). GTDB lineage: Bacteria > Actinomycetota > Thermoleophilia > Solirubrobacterales > JACPNS01 > JACPNS01. The sequence goes on along the minus strand of JBIQMF010000070.1, from coordinate 7,033 downwards.
ACTCGTGACCGAGGCACGACTGGCGACCGAACGCGTCAAGGGTCACGCAAGCGAGAACTCGTATCAGCGCGCGCAGTCGAAGATCACGCGGACGATGGCCGCCGGTGGACTGCTCGTGGCGCTCTGCATCTACCAGGGTGAGTTCGACTACGGCATCGCACAGTTCCAGATGGTCTTCCACCCGCTGATGATCATGGTCGCAGCCGGTGTCGCGCTGACCTTCGCGCGCATGACGGCCGGCAAGGGCGGCGCCGTCCTGGCGGTCGTCTTCTTCGCGATCATCCGCGGCGCGCTGACGCTGATCGTGCACAACGGATTCGGCAAGCCGCTGGCCACCTTCCCGCTTTTCCTCGGCTGCGCGATCGCGGTCGAGCTCGTCGGGCTGGCGATGGCTTCGAAGATCAAGCAGAAGCCGATCCAGTTCGGACTTGTCGCCGGCGCCGCCGTCGGCACGCTGGGTCTGGCCAGTGAGTGGTGGTGGAGCTCGATCTGGACGACCTACGGTTGGGCCGAGGCGCTCGTGCCCGAGGGCATCATCATCGGCTTCATCGGAGCGGTCGGTGCCGGCGCAATCGGTGCCTGGATGGCCAACGCACTGATGCTGCGCGCGCGCCCCGAGGGCGCCTGGCGCTGGGCCCCGATCGCGGGCTTTTTGGCGATCGCCGTCTGCGCCGGCGTCGGCCTCGTGCAGAACACGCCCAAGAACATCACCGCGACCTTCATCAACACGCCGGCCGACACCGGTCAACCCGGCAACTGGGTCAACACGACGGTCAAGCTCAACACGACGATGTTCGACGAGGACCAGAAGTGGGCCCGCTCGATCGCCTGGCAGGGCCCTGGCTTCCAGGTCGACGAGCTGCGCCAGATCGGCCCCGGCACCTACACCACCACTGTGCCGATGCCGGCCTTCGGCAAGTGGAAGTCGATGGTCCGCTTCCACAGCGGCAACACGATGATGGGTGCGCCGATCTTCGAGCCCTACGACGCTGCCATCGAGGGCGCGCGCGGCCAGGAGGTGCCGGCGCTGCCGGTCGTGACACGCGAGATGCAGGCCGACCGCGTGATCCTGCAGCGCGAAGCCAAGTTCGACGGAGGCTGGCTGACCACGCTCGGCTACCTCATCATGCTGGCCGTGGCGCTGCTGCTGCTGGGGCTCCTGGCATGGGGCATCCAGCGCGTCAGCAAGCCGCTGACCGAGCTGCAGCAGAACGGCGGTGGCTTCGACGAGCCAAGCTTCACTGACTCGCACCGCGAAGGACCGCGGGCGACGACCCTGCCCAGCACGCCATGACGTAAGCGGGATTCATGTTGCACCTTTACATGTGACATCATTTCATGTAAAGTTGCAACATGATCACCGTCGACAGCACACCGCTCATTCCGTTTGCGCGTGCTGACGTCGCCCCGCCCCCTGCCGGGGGCGGCCCTGTGGAGCAGCTGATCTTCGCCACCGTGGTGGCAGTGATGCTGTTCGGTGGCATCACGCTGCTTGCTCTCAACTACCGGCGCGGAAGGAACCAGTGGCTCGGCAGAGCCGGCGAGTTCGTCGCGCGAAGTTCGGGTCTACCCGGCTGGAGCGCACTGCCGCTGCTGGTCGTGGGTCTGTCCTTGATCCTGGCCGTCTTCGGCCTCTACTGGGACATCGGTATCCACATCCAGAACGGTCGCGACAAGGGCCCGCTCTCGAGCGCCGCGCACTACCCGATCATGTTCGGCCTCTTTGGGGCGCTGGCCGCCGGGATCCTTGCGATGGTGCTGCCCAGGCCGGGCACGCGGCCGAGCCCGTGGGCCGTGCGCGTCGCCGACGGCTGGTACGCACCCGTCGGCGGGATTCTGATCGTCGTCTCGACGGCCTTCGGCCTCGTCGGCTTCCCGCTCGACGACTACTGGCACCGCCTCTTCGGCCAGGACGTCACGCTCTGGGGCCCGACCCACGCACTGATGCTGACCGGCGCCGGCCTCGGCCTCGTGGGCGCAGGCGTGCTGCTGACCGAGGGCACGTGGGCCGCGCGTAACGCCCGGCGCGAAGGCGAAGTCGGCTACTCGCAGACCGCGAACAAGCTCAGGCGAGCGGCCGCCGGAGGCGGACTGCTGACGGCGCTCTCGATCTACCAGGGCGAGTTCGACTACGGGATCGCCCAGTTCCAGATGCTCTTCCACCCGCTGATGATCATGGTCGCCGCCGGCGTCGCGCTGACCTATGCGCGCATCGTGGCCGGGCGCGGCGGTGCGCTGATGGCGGCGCTGTTCTTCATCGCCCTGCGCGGCGTGCTGACACTACTCGTGCACTTCGGAATCGGCATGCCCGTCGCACACTTCCCGCTTTACCTCGCTTCGGCGGTGGCCGTCGAACTCGTCGCGTTGCTGATGGCCGATCGCGTGCGCACGCGGCCGATCCAGTTCGGCCTTGCGGCCGGCCTTGGCGTCGGCACGGTCGGGCTGGCCGGGGCATGGCTCTGGTCGCAGCTCTGGATCCCCTACCCGTGGACTTCTGCGCTGCTGCCAGAGGGCGTGATCGTCGGACTGGCCGCCGCACTCGCCGGCGGCGTGATCGGCGCGTGGATGGGCAACTCGCTGATGCTGCGCGCGCGTCCGAGCGGTGCGCTGCGCTTTGCTCCGCTGGTCGGCCTGATCGTGATCGCTGCCTTCGCCGGCTACAGCCTGCACCAGGCCAAGCCGCAGGCCCTGACGGCGACGATCACGAACACGCCGATGCCGAACCCGCCTGCCGGTGAAGAGTGGGTCAAGACCCACGTCAAGTTGAACACGACGCGCTTTGACGAGGACAAGAAGTGGGCCGTGGCGCTGGCCTGGCAGGGCAACGGCTACCCCGACTGGCACGGCAAGGGTTTCTTCTTCAACGAGCTCGCGCAGGTCGGCCCGGGCGAGTACGAGACGCGCGACTGGATGCCCGTCTTCGGCAGCTTCAAGTCGATCATCCGCTTCCACAGCGACAACGCACTGATGGGCGCGGCGATCTTCCAGCCCGAAGACTCGGCGATCCCGCACGACGGAGGCCGCGAGACGCCGGCCCTGGGCGCCGACAAGACGCGGCCCTTCACCGTCGTGCGCACGCTGCAACCGGACCGCGAGATCCTGCAACGCGAGGCAACCACCGACAACGGTTGGCTCGGGACACTGGGCTACCTCGTCCTGCTGGCCATCGCGCTGACGTTGCTGGCGACGATGGCGTGGGGGGTCATGCGGATCAGCAGGCCGCTGACCGACGAGCAGAAGTCGGGCCGCGGACTGCCCGACCCGGTTTTCGGCAGCACGCAGCGGCGACGCTCCACGCACACGCGGGCGAAGCCCAGCCACATCTGATGCGCAGCGGTGCAGTCGAGCAAGGGACCCGCGGCAACTAGGATGCCCCCGGGTCCTTAGCTCAACTGGTAGAGCATCGGGCTTTTAACCCGACGGACAGGGTTCGAGTCCCTGAGGACCCACTCGGCGCCACGTGCGCAGAGCGCACAGCCTGCAGAAGGACGACGCGCAGCGCTGTTGCGCGCGGAGGCGCGGGCGAGCTAGACGCGGTGGCCTTCGCTGCGCAGGCGCTCTGTGTATGCGCGCGCCCTGACGGCGCGCTCGAGCTCTTCGGGGTTGCGTGCGGCGCGGCGCAGCAGGAGGTCTTCAGCGGAACTGATCCCTACTAGTTCGGCCGGCCGTGAGTGCTTGGCGGTCGGCTGCTTCTTGTCCACGGAAGCCTGCCTGTCCATACGACCTGTGTCGGCCGGACCGGAGATTTCTTTAGGAGCCGCGAGCCGAACGTCTATGCCGACTGCTGTGCATCGTCGCGCTGCGTCGCAATCCAGACGATGGCGAGGATCGCAAACTGCAGCGGCAGGCGCGCCCAGAGGGCCCACGCCGGGAAGGCGCGGAAACGCTCAGAATTGACGGCCATGTTGATGTTGGCCGGGAAGACCGCGACGACGAGCGCCAAGAGACCGTGGCCTGCGTACTTGCGCACCGACGGGATGAGAACGCCGAGTCCACCGAGGAACTCAAAGACACCCGAGATCTGCACGAGGGCGCGCGGATTCGGCAGGCTCTTGGGCACGATCGCGACGAAGAACTTCTCGGCGATGAAGTGCAGCGTGCCCATGAACATGAAGCTCACGCCGGTCACAGCCTGCAGTGGAGTGAGACGTCCGCGCATCGGCGCCAAGACTACAAGACTGGTAAGTTTTTCCTCAGGTGCACCTAGCTGACCAACTTGTCGCCCTCGGTCTCGCCTTTGTTCTGGCCGCCGTACTGGCGCGTGGGGGTCGCAAGATCGATCTGCCGACGATCCCGCTGTTCATCGCCGCCGGCATCCTGCTGGGGCCCAACACTCCAGGCGTGACGCTGTTCGAGAATCCCGCCGAGCTGCGACTGCTGGCAAGCCTCGGGCTGATCTTCCTGCTTTTCTACCTCGGCCTCGAGTTCTCGTTCGAGCGGCTGATTGCCGGCGGACGCAAGCTCGTGGTGGCCGGCGCCGCCTACGTACTCCTCAACATCATCGGTGGCTTCATCTTCGGCGCGGCGGTCGGCTGGGGGCTCTCGGAAACGCTCGTCCTGGCCGGGGTGCTGGGCATCTCCTCGAGCGCCATCGCCACCAAGATCCTGGTCGAACGCAAGCGCATGGCCTACCGCGAGACCCCGGTGATCCTCGGCATCATCGTGATGGACGACATGTTCCTGGCGCTGTACCTGGCAGCCGTCACGCCGATCATCTCCGGCGGCACGACGACCGAAATCATCCGCGACGTCGCCGTCGGCTTTGTCTTTCTGGCGGTGCTGGCATCGGTCGCGCGCTTCGGTTCGAAGCAGGTCGCCCGGCTGCTCAACAGCGACTCCGACGAGCTGCTCATCATCGGCGTCGTGGGCCTGGCCGTACTCGTCTCCGGCATCGCCGAGGAGATCGGCATCACCGATGCCATCGGCGCCTTCATGGTCGGACTGATCGTCGGCGAGACGGTGCTGCGCGAGCGCGTGGAGCGCAAGATCATGCCGCTGCGCGACCTCTTCGGAGCGCTCTTCTTCTTCCACTTCGGCCTGCTGCTGGTGCCCGGCGACGTGCTCGATCTTGCCCCGATGGTCGCCGCAGCAGTTGCGCTCACGGTGTTCCTGAACTGGAGCGCCGGCATCCTCGCCGCGCGCATCAACGGCCTCGGCCAGCTCGAAGCGGCGCGCATCTCGCTGACGGTGCTCGGCCGCGGCGAGTTCGCGCTGATCCTCGTGACGATCGCCATCGCCGCCGAGCTCGACGCACGTATCGCCTCCTTCACGGCCGGATACGTCTTTGTGCTGGCCATCACGGCGCCGCTGCTGGCCTCGCGCGCCAAGCACCTCTTGTGGTTGTTCCCGCCGCGACTCCTGGGGATCCGGGCGGCCGAGCCTGACCCCTCCGGCTGAGCCAGCCAGAAGGCGGATGCCAACCCGCTCTGCGCGTGGCAGTCGCTCGGCGCTGCGGCGACATCCTCTAGTACTCTCGTGGCCTGCCACGGCCCCATCGTCTAATGGTTAGGACGTCGGCTTTTCAAGCCGAAAACCGGGGTTCGACTCCCCGTGGGGCTACTGCTCCTTGAGTTCGCCGTCGGGCGTCATTGCGAACCACACCGCCCCGTAGGACTCTTTGCCAGCTCCGGCGACGCTGGCGTCGCCGTCGTCGTCGGCAAAGAAGTAGAGCGGGCGGCCGTTGTAGCTGAGCTGGTTCGACTGCTTGGAGAACTCGACCGCGCCAACCTTGCTGCGGTCGATGTTGCCGCTGACCGACACGCCGGCCGCACCGACGATCACGGGCAGCCAGGTCGACACGCACTCGCCGCGACAATCGATCGGCTTGCCGTCATCGGTCTGGAACGTGTAGAGCGTGCGGAAGGCCTGGCCGGCGATGACCTCGCCCAGCTTGGTGCGGTTGGTGCGCAGAGGGGTCGCGCTGTCGCTGTCGCTGAACTTGACCTCGACGGGGTCACCCGGCGTGCCGATGTAGGCGCCGCCGTCGCCGCTCTCGCCGCAGCCGCTCAAGATCAGTGCGGTTGCCGCAAAAGCCGTCACGAGCAGGACTTTGTAGTTGTGGCGATTCTTCATCTGCGCTCCAGATCCACGATAAACGAAAAGAGGCGCCCTCCCAGGAGGCGCCTCTTTTCTCATGTCGGTTACCTCGGGGGGAGTGCGCGGGCTGCTCGGAAATTTCCGCGCGGAACCGATCTCTGAAGCAGTGATTCCATCCTCGCGCGTTCAGGCCTGCTGCGTTGCTGTGGCGTTGCACGAAGTTGCATCCCGGCTTGCAAGAAGCACCTCGCCTGCCCGCCGCCGTGACGAGCAGGCGCGGGCGTCAACTGTGGCCGAAGCGAACGTCGGGCAGCATGCGGTCGGCCCAACGCGGCAGATACCACGCCCAGCGTCCCATCAGCCGCAGCAGCACAGGCATCAGCAGCAGTCGGATCAGCATCGTGTCGAACAACACGGCGATGCCGAGGATCACGCCCATCTCCTTCGGGGGCAGCGGTCCACTGAGCGCGAAGGTGAAGAAGACGGCAACCATCACTGCACCGGCGGCGAAGATCACGCGGCCCGAGTGTGCGACCCCGCCGATCATCGCCTCCTTGGCGTCACCGTTCCTGTCCCAGTGCTCCTTGGCGCTCGAGAGCAGGAAGACGGTGTAGTCCATCGAGATCGCAAACATCATCGCGAAGAAGAACACCGGCCCCCAGGCGTCGAGAAAGCCCTGCGACTCAAAGCCCAGAAGCCCCGAGAGAGCCCCGTCCTGGAAGATCCATTTTGCGACGCCGAAGGCTGCGCCGGCCGCCAGCAGATTGGTCAGCACTCCGGCCGCCGCGAGCAGCGGCGCCTGCAGCGCAAAGAGCAACAGCGCAAAGCCCAGCACCAGCACGACGCCGATCACGAGCCACGTCTTCTCGTCGAGCGCGGCCTTGAGATCGTGGTTCTCGGCGACGACGCCGCCGAGCTTCGCCCCGCCCGGCAGATTGCTGCGCAGACGATCGATCGTCTCTGCGAGTTCGGGCGAGGAGGGATCGACGGCAGGGAC